>JAADGW010000022.1 GCA_013152145.1 Deltaproteobacteria bacterium | reverse complement strand
CTGGCGATCAACGGCACGGTCAATGACCTGGCGATGAGTGGAGCGCGACCGCTGGCGATCAGTGTCGGCCTGATTCTCGAAGAGGGTTTGTTGCTGGCCGAGTTGCGTGATGTGCTCGAAGCGATGAAGGCTGCCGCCGATAACGCGGGGGTGAAGATTGTCACCGGTGATACCAAGGTGGTGCCGCGCGGCAAAGGGGACAGGATCTTCATCAACACCTCGGGGATCGGGGTTTTCGACCACCAGCTGAAAATCGTCGGCAGCGGCGCCCGGCCGGGGGACAAGGTTCAACGGCAGTATCGGTGATCACGGCATGGCGGTGCTGGCCGGCCGTGAAGGGCTTGATCTGCAGAGCAACATCGCCACCGACAGTATGGCGCTGAACCGGCTGGTCGCGAAGCTGCTGGTCGAGTTCGGGGAAGATATCCATGTGCTGCGCGACCCGACCCGCGGCGGGGTGGCAACGACGCTCAAAGAGATCGCCCGGCAGTCACAGGTCGATATCTGCCTGCAGGAGAATGCGCTGCCGGTCGACCCGGCGGTGGCCGGAGCCTGTGCAATTCTCGGTCTCGATCCGCTGTTTGTTGCCAATGAAGGGAAATTGCTGCTGATTATTGCTGCCGACAGCGCTGATGCTGCTCTGCAGTTGATGTGCCAGCAGCCCGAAGGTGAAGGTGCGGCAGTTATCGGTGAGGTGGTGACCGCGTCGAACGGCCGGGTGATGATGCAGACCGCGATCGGCGGCATGCGGGCGATTGAGATGCTGGCTGGTGAGCAGTTGCCGCGAATCTGTTAGGCCGGGGAAAATGTCTTTGAAAATACGGGAGGGATGGCTGATAAATAAAAAAAGCCCGGTGATGGAGGGGGGGTATCACCGGGCTTCCAGGTGACAAGTCACCTTTTCTTACAAGGCTGATTGTACAAAAGAAGACTTTTCAGGTCAAGAAGAAAAACGGTTTGATCTGGAAAAGAGGGAGGGTTTTTTTGCCATAAAGAACGGCTTTTTGCGGGTGTTTATGGTTGCGGGACGATTTTTCGCCGTGTTTACCGCGGGGTAGAATTCCTGGTTGTGAACGTGTACGCTGTTTTCGTTGTTTTTAGCCGAGCTGTTTTTTTGTGTGGGGATTATGAAGATTTCTCAAGTCAGGGTCGTTTATCTCGATGGAACCGCCGGTGTGGTCAGTAACGACGTGCTCGATGTCCTGATTGCGACAGGGAAAATAATGCGCTTTAAACGTTGTGACGGTTGGGTGGATATTGTTCACAGCGGCGCAAGGTTGCGTGACTACCGCAATGCTCAAGATTATGCGGGCCCGGAAAGGCGCGCCCCCTGGCCGAAAGAGGGTTAGCCCGGCTTTTCCTGTTGACCGATCGGATCAGCGGTCCGGTGGCTGAGGCGGACCGGCAACGTAATCTTGAAACAGGCCCCGGTCGCGGTGTTGATCGCTGCTATTTCCGCTTGATGGTGTTCAATAATACGGTGGCTGATCGGTAGTCCCAGTCCGGTCCCTTCTTCTTTGGTGGTGAAGAAGGGATTGAAAATGTTGCGCATCAGCTTCGGCGGGATGCCGCCGCCGGTATCCCCTATCTCTACCCTGACCGCCGGTTCTCCCCGTAAATGACTGTGTTGAGCGCTGATCTGCAGGACGCCGCCGGTCTGCATGGCCTGTCTGGCGTTGGTGATCAGGTTGATAAAAACCTGTTCCAGCTGTTCGGCATCACCCTGCATCAGGGGCAGGTCCTTCTCCAGTTCCAGCTCCAGTCTGATCCCTGCCTGCTGCAGTTTCTCCTCTTCCAGTGCCAGCACCCGTTCCATAACCTCTTCCAGCCGATATTCACGAATACAGAGCAGGCGCTGCTTGGAGAAAGACAGGATATCATCGAGCATCTTCTCCAGCCGTTCGGTTTCCTGTTGGATGATTTCGGCATATTTATAGCCGGGGTTCTGCTTGTCGAGCGAGCGGGTCAGGCGTCGGGCAAAGCCGCCGACAGAAACCAACGGATTTTTCAGTTCGTGGGCGATCGACGCCGACATCTCGCCGATCGTTGCCAGTTTTTCTTTTTGCAGCAACTGCTCCTGGGCTTCGCGCAGGTTGCGATGGGCGCTCTCCACCCTTTGCAGCAGCTGGGCATTATCGAGGGCGATCCCGGCCTGTCCGGCAAACATTTCTAAAAAACGCAGCCGTTCGGCGTCTATCTCTTCACCGCTGTCAGCGTTATCGACAACCAGCACACAGAGTGTGCGCCCTCGGCTGAGCAGCGGCACGCAGGCATGGGCTCCGGCCTGTAATCGTCGACAGTGGGGGTAGAGTTCTTTTTCGATCTGCTCTTTGCTGATCAGCAGTGCCTGTTGTTCACGAACGACTTTGGCCAGGCAGCTGTCACTCGATTCGATATCCAGACGCTGTTGCATCACCTCGTGGGAAAAAGCGGTTTCGTGTTGTGCCCGTCGGACCTCTTCAGAAATCGGCAAGGCTGGCGAATTGATCGGGGGCAGACCTTCCGGCAGCAGCCAGCGGACACTTTCCCGGTCGACGCCGAGAATCCCCTGCATGGTCCCGCCGCGCGGATTGACCATGAACAGCATGGCGCGGTGGAAACCGCCGCCATCGGGAGATACCAGCAGGGAGAGGATCAGGTGGAGCAGCTCATTGGGGGCCAGGGTGCTGTGTAGTAATTGCGTGATCCGGTAGAGCAGCGACAGGTCCTGCAGGCGGCGGAAGTCGGATGTCGATACCTGACGCAGGCGGGCTACGGTGACCAGTTGTTCGAACGCCTGGGCGATTTGAAAGGCGCAGGTCTGGAAAAGTTGCTGTTGCTCCGGGGTAAAAGGAGCGTTCCCCGCCGGGGTTCCACCGAAAAGACTGAGCGTGCCGAAATTCCGGTCATGAATCCTGAGCGTCAATGAATAGAGTGATGCCGGGATCTGTCGATCCTGACGTTTGGAGAGAGGGGCGGTCAGCCGGTTCTGTCCCTGATGCAGAATCTGGCTGCCCAGTTGACATTCCTGTTGAAGAAGAAAAATTTTCAGCGCCGGATCATTGGAGCTGATTTCGCAGTAACAGGATTTTGGCGGCGGGCTGCCGTAAAGTCGCGGTCGAATAACGACAGCCATCGCATCGCTGTATTCAAGCAGCAGTCGACTGGTGGTAGAGCAGAGGGAATGCAGGCTGGTGGCGGAGTTAAGGGCCTGTCCCAGCTGTGAAAGAAGGGTGAGTTGGGCAAGGCGGCGATTGGTTGCTTGCATAGCTGCGTCCTGCCGACGAAGAGCCTGCTGCAGAAGGGTGGGGAGCCGTGCGTGATTTTCTGCAGGTCCCCGTCAGGTGAGTACAAACCTGGCGCTTAACCGATCCGCTCCTGACGTTCTTCCTCGGTTTTACATTCAATACAGAGGGTGGTAACGGGGCGGGCCCGCAACCTTTCGACACCGATCGGTTCTTCGCAGGTCTGACACAGGCCGAAGTTGCCATCGTCGATCCGCTCCAGCGCCTGACGGATTTTGTTGATCAACTTGCGTTCGCGATCACGAATGCGCAACTCAAAATTGCGGTCTGACTCGAGGGAGGCGCGATCGGTCGGATCGGGGAAATTGGTTTTTCCCTCAGTCATTTCAGAAACAGTTTTTCCCGCATCATGCAGCAGTGCATCCATTTGCTGTTGCAGCAAAGCCTTGAATTCAGCCAAAATAGGTTCATCCATAACGCTCATCCTTCTAAGACATCGATCTGTTGGACTCTGTCGGTATAATAGCTCAATTGACGCTTAAAAAGCGCCCCCTAATTGCACATAAATAATCAGCAGCAACACGGCAACCGCCAGCCAGGCAGAAAAAATATCACTGCTTTTTGCCGGTGGATTGCCGGCTATCTGCCGGGTCTCTTCGCTGATGACTCGTTCCGGGACTCTGGCGAGCAGTGTTTCAAGTAACCGGCCGAAGTTTGCGTAACTGTTGGACAGAATGATGAAATCAGCTTCGCTGCTGAGACTGATAAAGACCCGCTTGCGGACCCGCACGGTATCGATGGAGGTCATATCCGCGAAGCTGATCCGTTTGCTGCGGAACAGTTTTTTGATCTGTATCGCCTCGGGCTCGATGATCACCCGTCGCCGACTGCTCTCGACGAGCAACAGCGCAGCCGGCAGCATGAGGGCGGTCAGAATCAGAATCTTTGCCAGGGGGATCTGCCGAAACAGACTGCCGATCAGCAGCACCAGGGTCAGCAGGACGACCAGTCCCAAGGGGACCAGGAAGCTTCTGCGAATACTGAAAGTGTACGTTTCCATGGTTGTCCGTGCCGCGGTCAGCCGGTCTTGAGCTGTCTGAAAGAGTCCAGAGCGAAATTTATCAGATTCTGTTAATTCTGCCAATCTTATTGCTTGCGCTCAAAGGTCCCGCTTCTGCCGCCGGTCTTCTTCTGTAGACAGATATTGCCGATCACCATTTCCTTATCAACTGCCTTGCACATGTCGTAAATTGTCAGCGCGGCGACCGATACGGCGGTCAGGGCTTCCATTTCCACTCCGGTTCGGTCGGTCACTTTGGCGGTCGCACCGATGGCGACGATTCCCCGTTGTGGGTCGCTGGTAAAGTCGACCTCGACCGAAGACAGCGGCAGCGGATGACAGAGCGGAATCAGCGCCGAAGTCTGCTTGGCCGCCATGATCCCCGCCAGGCGGGCGACGGCGAAGACATCGCCCTTTTCCACCTTGCGATCGAGGATCTGCTGCAGGGTTTCCGGCCGCATCTGGATCTGGCCGCTGGCCAGGGCTTCCCTTTTGGTTGCGGTTTTATCACCGACGTCAACCATAATGGCCTTGCCGTCATTGTCAAAGTGGGTCAATCTGCCAGGCATCAGTTACTCCGGAATGGGGACAGAAATCGAATTCTGTCCGCAGTTTATACATCAGATGAAAATTGCGTCGAGAGCTTCGCCGGCGTGGCGCACGCCGATCAGCTGCATTCCCTGCGGTGTCTCCAGATTCTTCAGGCTGCTCTGCGGCAGGACGCAGCGGTTGAAGCCGAGTCGGGCCGCTTCCTTAACCCGCAGTTCCGGCCGCGAGACCGCCCGCACCTCACCGGTCAGGCCGACTTCACCGAACAACACCGTCTGTGGATCAATGATCTTGTTCAGGTGGCTCGAAGCGAGGGCGGCTATCACCCCCAGGTCGACGGCCGGTTCATCGAGACGCACCCCGCCGGCGACGTTGAGAAAAATATCCTGTCCGGCCAGTGACAGCTCGACCTTTTTTTCCAGAATCGCCACCAGCAGCGCGACCCGTTTATGATCGATACCGATGGCGGTTCGCTGCGGGGTGCCGAAGGAACTGCTGGAGACCAGCGCCTGTAATTCCACCAGGATCGGTCGGCTGCCTTCCAGTGAGGGGACCACGGCACTGCCGGCGCTCTTTTCCGGGCGCTCGGCAAGGAACAGTTCCGAAGGATTGGTCACTTCGCGCAGGCCCAGCTCCTGCATTTCGAAGACGCCGATTTCGTTGGTCGAGCCGAAGCGGTTTTTCACCGCGCGCAAAATCCGGTAGGGGTGGCCGGGGTCACCTTCAAAATAGAGGACCGTGTCGACCATATGCTCCAGCATCCGCGGCCCGGCGATCGCGCCGTCCTTGGTGACATGGCCGACCAGGAAGGTCGGTACACCGTCCCCTTTGGCCTGCAGCATCAGTTGCCCGGTGCATTCGCGGACCTGGCTGACGCTGCCGGGCGCCGAGTCGAGACTGCTGGTGAAGATGGTCTGGATTGAGTCGATGACCAGGAAATCAGGTTTCAGTTCCTTGACCCGCGCCTTGATCTGCTCCAGAGAGGTTTCCGCCAGCAGGTAGAGATGGTCAGCCCTGACGCCGAGCCGTTCGCCGCGCAGTTTGACCTGCCGGGCCGATTCCTCGGCGGTCACATAGAGGGCGGTCCCCTGCCGGGCCAAGCGGTCGACGGCCTGCAGCAGCAGGGTCGATTTGCCGATGCCGGGATCACCGCCGACCAGGATCAGCGAGCCGGGAACCACGCCACCGCCGAGGGTGCGGTCGAACTCGCCGATGCCGCAGCACAGGCGGTCTTCTTTGCAGCTGGTGATCTCGGAGAACTTCTGCGCTTTGCCCGGCGCGGCCAGCGCGCGGCTGTGGGTCGATGTGGCGACCGGCTGCTCTTCGACCAGACTGTTCCACTGTCGGCAATCGGGGCATTTACCGAGCCATTTAGGGCTTTGAAAGCCGCATTGCTGACAGCTGAAAATGGTCTTTTGTCTGGCCACAAGGGCTCCATTGCAGGTTATGATTTAAACGTCAGAATAAACAGCCATCCTATGCTGAAAGTGATGAGACTGTCAATTGATCGCCCTGCCCCTTTTGTCTATTTTTCTCCTGGGGTATACTCGGGAGAAAATCATAATATGCGCATTTTTTGAACTGTCCGGAGAGGGTACCCATGACCTACGAAGAGCTACAGTTTGCGTTAGATGAATTTGATCTGCCGTCACAGACCACCTGGCGGAAGATTCGTCAACGTCATCGACAGCTGGTGCGCCGTTATCATCCCGATAAGGGAGAACATGCCGATGGCGAGAAGATCAGGCGGATCAATGCGGCCTATAAGATTCTCAACGAGTATGTCGGCGATTATCGTTTCGATTTTTCCCGGGCACAGTTTCTCGAGCAGTATCCGGAGGAGCGACTGCGGGAGCAGTTCTGGAGCGAGAAACCCTGGAGCGACGATGTGTAAGGGGGGAGGAGGAGCCATGTTGGAGCAGGAAAAACCTTTTAAATTTCTTGTGTTGAAAGGCTGGGGGTGTTAATTTAGCCCCTTTTTTCAACTCACGAAAAGGCTGTATTTTGACCGGTATCGATCAATCTGATGCGCTGACGCGCGTTGCTCGTCCCTCCCGCTATCTGGGCGGTGAACTGGGCTCAATCTGCAAGGCTGACGCGGGGATCGAGGTGCGCATGGCGTTGGCGTTCCCCGATGTCTACGAAGTGGGGATGAGTCACCTCGGTTTTCCGATCCTCTATCATATTCTCAACGGCCTCGACTGGGCCGCTGCCGAGCGGGTTTATGCCCCCTGGGCCGACATGGCGCAGTGGCTGCGCGACCATGATCAACCGCTCTGCTCGCTGGAATCGAACCGGCCGCTGGCAGATTTTGATGTCATCGGCTTTACCCTGCAGTACGAGCTCAGTTACAGTAACCTGCTGGGGATGTTGCAGCTGGCCGGTCTGCCGTTGCGCCGCGAGCAGCGCGCGGAAACGGCACCGCTGATCGTGGTCGGCGGGCCCTGCGCCTACAACCCGGAGCCGCTGGCGGATTTTTTTGACCTGGCCCTGATCGGCGATGGTGAAGAGGCGATTGTCGAGCTGGTCGAACTGGTTCGACGTGGCAAGCAGGCGGGCTGGAGCCGGCAGCAGCTGCTCGATGAACTGACGACCCGCGAGGGGTTTTATGTCCCGGCACGCTTCGAGGTCAGCTATCAAGCGGATGGTCGGGTGGCAAACATTACCCCGCTGCGCAAAGGCTACGAAAAGGTCCGGCGGCGGTTTCTGGCCGATCTGGAAACGGCCCCGTACCCGACCCGGCCGATTATCCCCTTTATGCAGACGGTCCACAACCGGGTGGCGATGGAAATCGCCCGCGGCTGTACCCGCGGCTGTCGTTTTTGCCAGGCGGGCTATATTTACCGGCCGGTGCGTGAGCGCAGCCCGGAAAAGATTCGTGCGCTGGTCGCTGCGGCACTGAAGAATTCCGGTTATGAAGAGATTTCATTGTTGTCTCTGTCGACCGGGGATTACAGCTGTATCGAACCGTTGCTGAGCTGTTTAATGGCCGAACATGCCGCTGATCGGGTGGCGGTCTCCCTGCCCAGCCTGCGGGTCGGGTCGCTGACCGAAGAGCTGATGGAAGAGGTGAAAAAAGTTCGCAAGACCGGTTTCACCCTGGCCCCCGAGGCGGGCAGTGAGCGGTTGCGGGCGGTGATCAACAAGGGGATCAGCGCGGCCGATCTGCTCGAGGCGACCGGCAACGCCTACCGGCTCGGCTGGCGTCTGATCAAGCTCTACTTCATGCAGGGTTTACCGACCGAGACCGATGAGGATCTGCAGGCGCTGATTGAGCTGGCCGCACAGGTCAAGCACAGCGGCAAAGGGACCGGCGGCAATGATGTCAATGTGGCGGTGTCGACCTTCGTGCCGAAGCCGCACACCCCTTTCCAGTGGGAAGCGCAGATCGGGATCGACGAGACGCTGCGCAAGCAGCTGTTGCTGCGTGACGGGCTGAAAAAAAAGAAGCTGCGTTTTAAGTATCATGAGGCGGAACTCTCTTTTCTTGAAGGGGTCTTCGCCCGCGGTGATCGACGGCTGTCGCAGGTGCTGGAGCGGGCTGTCGAACTCGGTTGCCGGTTTGACGGTTGGCGCGAACATTTCGATTTTGCCAGATGGCAACAGGCGTTCGCCGACTGCGGCATCGAGCCGGGTTGGTATCTGCGGGCCCGGGCGGAGGACGAAATTCTTCCCTGGGAGCATATCGATTGCGGCCTGCCGAAGCGTTTTTTCTGGAGCGAACGGCAGAAGGCGTTTGCGGGCACGGCGACAATCGACTGCCGCGGCGGCAAATGTCACGCTTGCGGGGTCTGCGATTTTGAGCAGTTGCGGATGCGTTTGACCGCGGCGGCGGGTTCACCACCGATCGCAGCGGAGCCGTCGACTCCCCCGCTGGAAGCGGGGGAAGAGGAGAAGACCCGGGTCCGTTTGAGGTTGCGCAAATATGGCCGGGCGCGGCTGGTCGGCCATCTGGAATATCTGACCATGTTTCAACGGGCGGTGCGCCGCGCCGAACTGCCGATCCGCTATTCCAACGGTTTTCATCCCACGCCAAAGATCTCTTACCTTGAGGCTTTGCCGATGGGGGTGGCCAGCGAAGCGGAGTTGATTGATCTGGAATTGATCCGACCCGTATCGATTAATCAAATAATTACTGACTTGAATGTTCAACTTCCAGAAGGGTTCAAAATTATTGAAGGATCTGTTGTGCCCTGGAAATCGCCATCTCCTTCGGCTTCCGTTGTCGCGACTCGCTACCGGGTGCCGTTGCCGCAACCGGGTCCCGTCGATCTGTCCGGGCGGATTACCACCTTTCTCGAGTCTGAACGGGTTCTGGTGACCCGGAAGAAAAAGGGGCGTGAGGAACAGCTCGATCTGCGTCCCGACGTGCTGGGAATTTCACAGGTTGATGATGAACTGGAACTGGAGCTGGTCAAGGGGAGTCCGCTGCAGGTCGCGGCGATGCTGTTCGAGCTGAACATCGAGGATGTTCGGCGTTTGCAGGTTCGCAAGATCGGTATCACCCTTGATGAGCTGCCTGGAACGCAGGATATCTCATCGAGTACCACCTGCACGGCGGCTGATCAATAAAGTTAAAGCTTTACTTTAGTTTTTTTGCAACTATCAACAGCGTGATGGATGTCCTCGGGGGTGCCCACTCCAAGGGCCGCATGAACCCATCCCTGGGGCTTGACTGTCGCCATCCAGGCGACAGACACCCTTGAAGTGGGCACCCCGAGGACATTTGGCTGAATAGTTACTTTTTAACAATATACGAAAGAAACCGGAGAAGATTTATGACAAAGGAGCTGGTCATCTGCACCACGTCCCATGAGACCCGTGTTGCCCTGCTCGAAGGGGGACATATCGCTGAGCTTTATATTGAGCGTGAGCGGGAAATGGGCATCGTCGGGAATATTTACAAGGGGAAAGTTATTCGTGTGCTGCCCGGTATGCAGGCGGCATTTGTTGATATCGGCCTGGAAAAAGCGGCATTTCTCTATGTTGCCGATGTGCTCGATGAGATGGAGCAGGTTGAGCGGAGCATTGAGGGGGATGCTCCGGCACCGGAAACGAGCGATGGCGGCGAACCGGCAGCGCTGCCGCCGATTGAAGAGCTGCTCAGTGAGGGGCAGGAGCTGCTGGTGCAGGTTTCCAAGGAACCGATCAGCACCAAGGGCGCCCGGATCACCTCCCATATTTCGTTGCCGGGTCGGCATCTGGTTTACATGCCGACCGTCGATCATGTCGGCATCTCACGACGGATTGAGAGTGAGGAGGAGCGGGAACGGCTGCGTAAGGTGGTCGAGTCGATGCGTGCGCCCGGCACCGGGTTTATCGTCCGGACTGTCTCCGAGGGGAAGAGCGAAGATGATCTGCGTGCCGATATGGAATTTCTGGTCGGTCTCTGGAACGATCTCAGCGGCGATATTGAGGCCAAGAAGGCACCCAGCCTGATCCACTCCGACCTCGACGTCACCAGCAAGGTGTTGCGCGATATCCTCACCGAGGAGGTGCAGCGGATCGTCGTCGACAACCGGGAGGAATACGATAAAATCATCCGTTTTATCCGCACCTTCATGCCGCGACTGAACTACTGCATCGAACTGTACGACGGTGACGAACCGGTCTTTGATGCCCATGGTCTCGAGGTGGAGATTTCCCGTGCCCTGGGACGCAAGGTCTGGTTGAAGAGCGGTGGCTCGATCATTATCGAGCAGACCGAGGCCTTGACCGCCATCGACGTCAACACCGGTCGTTATGTCGGCAAGCACAATCTTGAGGACACGATCCTCAAGACCAACCTTGAAGCGCTCCGGGAGATTGCGTTTCAACTGCGTTTGCGCAATATCGGCGGTCTGATTATTATCGATTTTATCGATATGGAAAAAGAGGCACACCGTGAAAAGGTTCATGCTGCGCTTGAGGATGCACTCAAAAGCGATAAAAACAAGACCAACATCCTGAAAATTTCCGAGCTGGGCCTGGTTGAGATGACCCGCAAACGGGTCCGTGAAAGTATCGGTCACACCCTCTGTGAACCCTGCAGTTATTGCGAGGGGAAGGGTTATGTCAAAGGTAAGCTGACGATCATCTACGAGATTCTGCGCGAACTGCGTCGCGAACTGGCCGATCTGCCCGCCGGACGTGTGACCCTGCTGGCTCACCCTGATATCGCCGGTCTGCTGATCGATGAGGAGCGCACCGGCATCGACGAGCTGGAGCAGCGCTACGGGCGGCCCATCTCCATCAATTCGCGGCCTGGTTTTCATATCGAACAGTTTGAGATTGCGGTGGGATAGCCTTGCAATAAACATTCAACCTGATAATATCTTCCGAAAAAGAGTGGCAGGCTTGTAATTTCATTTTTTGGGAGGACGATCCATGGCACGTAAGCCCCGGCTGCATTTTCCGGGTGCCGTTTACCATGTCACCCTGCATGGCAACGGCAACCAACCGGTTTTTCTCGATGATATCGACCGGACCCGATTTCTGTTGTTGATGCAGGAAGGGATCGAAAAGTTCGGTCACAAGGTTTATGCCTACTGTCTGCATGCGACTTATCTGCAGCTGGTGATCGAGGTCGATGAGCTGCCGCTGTCGCGGATTATGCAGCAGCTCGGCTTCCGTTACACCCGCTGGTTCAACGACTGGCACCGGCAGGTCGGCCACCTGTTTCAGGGGCGTTACAAAGCGATCCTGATCGATCCGGAAAAATACCTGCTGGAGCTGGTCCGTGAGCTGCATCTGGCTCCGGTCCGCAGCGGTGTCGAAACCGACCCGATGCGCTACACCTGGTCGAGCCACCGGGCTTACTGCGGCCGGGAAAGGATTCCCTGGCTGGCGACCGATCGTCCCTTTCTGCAGATCGAAGAGACCGGCATCCGGGCTCTGATGAAATTTCACAGCTATGTCAACGAAGGGTTGCAGCATAAACCGGTCGTCGATTTCAGCTGTGGCAGCGAGTCCGATCCGCGGATTCTTGGTGACGAGGAATTCGTTCGCGGGGTGATGAAACTCTCGCGGCAGAAATTCCGGCCGAAGATCAAGCCGGAAAAGGTGCTGCGCAGTGTGCTGGAGCGTTACAAGCTTGACGAAACGGAGCTGGCCGCTCCGGGCAAAAACCGCCGCTGTGCTGAGGCCCGGGCTTACCTGGCCTGGCTCTACCTGGAAACTGGCTGTGGAACCCTGACGGCCCTGGGGGAACAGCTGGGGCGTGATGTTTCCTCGCTCAGTTCGGCGGTGCGGCGGCTGCAAGTGAAAGCAAAACAAGATGAGCAGGTCGCCGGCAAATATCAGAAATTGCTGAACCGGATCAGACGCTGAACTTTTGCCCCGGGCAAGGGTCGGCTGAGACCGGCAGACGTGATTCGCATGAGATCCATGGGGCTCTCATGGAGTCTTTTTTCCAACTGTGGTTCGTCCAGATAATTAAAGCCGGCAACAGAAGCTGGGCGTCACACACCTGAAGGGATAATCAGATGGCCAGAAAACCGAATTACGGTTATGAAAAACGCCAGAAAGAACTCGCCAAGAAAGCCAAAAAGGAAGAAAAGAAAAAACGTAAACAGAAAGAAGACGAAGAGCAACCCGTGGAATCTTCCAATGAAGATTAAGCGGAAGCTACGCTCCCTGTGGCACTGAACCTGTCGGTGATCGGCGGACCTGAAGATCTCCCCCTCGGGGGGACAGACATCAGCGTTGGATGATAGCGGAAGGAGTTTTCATTGGCTTCCCTCGATTTCGAGCAAGAGAAGGCTGTTTTCAGGAAGTTCTACAATACTAACAAACCCCTCTTGGCTGAGGCCAGGGATGCCTATATCCGCACGATCAGTGCGCTGGTCAAGCAGTCGGCTATCGCCGAGGTCACGAAAATCGAGGGACGGGTCAAGGACCGGGAAGAATGCATCAAAAAATTTCAGCGCAAATACCAGAGCAAGCTCGAAGCGGATGAACAGCCCTACCAGATTAAAGATTACCTCTCCGACTTGATCGGCATCCGTATCGTCTGTCTCTACGAAGATCAGATCGGTGCGGTATCCGAAGTGCTGCAACGGCACTTCCGAATCATCGATGTGACTGACAAGATCGCTGCTGTTGAGAGTACCGAGGATGCGTTCGGCTACAAAGGCCTGCACATGGATCTGGCGCCCAGCCCGGAGCTTACGCCCGCTTTGCAGGAGCAGACGGCGGGTTGCCCCTTCGAAGTTCAGATCCGCTCTTTGATTCAGGATGCCTGGAGTGTCCTGGATCACAAAATCAAATATAAAAAATCGATCCCCAATGATCTCAAACGCAGGATTAATGTTCTCTCCGCGTTGTTTGAGTTGGCCGACCGGGAGTTCAAGGAAATTCGCAACGCCACAATGGAGCTGTTGCAGCAGGCAACGGTGGATTCAATCAGTGATTCTCTGCTGGCCAATGGTGAGGTGGCCGGCAAAACAGCAATGACCAGCAGCGGAAAAACGGTCAATGCCTTCAGTTTTCTGCGCGTTGCCGGACATTTTTTTAAAGATTTCGAGTTCGAAGATTACAAAGTTGACAACTTTGTTCAGGATATCCTGAAACTGAATAACCGTTTTGAAAGGGCAGATCTGCACAAAAGTCTGCTGGAGAATCTAAGGGCTGTCAGAGATTATCGTGAAGAGTTCATGCAGAAAAACCCGGAAAACACCTTCAGCCCCTACACCTCGATCCGACACTGTTTATATCTCTACGATCCGGAAACCTTCAGTCGTCTCTTATCCAAGGGGCCGCGCGAGCGTTTTGCCAACTGGTTGAAAGAGTCCAGTATCGGGACAGAAACTTGACTCTATCCATCCGGCGTTTCTGGATGGATAGAACTTTCCCCAACCCTTCAGGGACTACATAACTGCTACGCCACGCCCCCGACCGGTCAGTAGAATCGGGCGATGGAACCCGTTGGTGCGCCGCACAACCACGTTTGGATCTGCTTTGATGTTCGTCAGCGGAACAATATCTCCGAACTTGTTGCCGATCACAGCCTTTTGAGCAATCCGCTGGCCCATGAAAGGCCGACGCCGAAACCGCAGATGGCGAGGGTTTTGGCCTCCCCTTTGAGCTCGTCGGCGAGGAGGATGGGGATGGTTGACGAGATGGTGTTACCGTAGTCGTAGGTCAGATACGGAGCCTTGGCTCTCGGAATGTCCAATCTGTCGGCGATCGTCTCGACGATGATTTTGCTCCCCTGATGAAACAGAAACCGATCGATGTCTCCAAGATCGATGTCATTTTTGCCAGCCATAAGACGGATGTCGGCGGGAACGGTTTTGGCGGCAAAGTTGAAAACGGCCCGGCCGTTCATGAACAGAACACCGTCGTTGCAGATCAGTTTTTTATGCTCGCTACCGAGGGTTCCAAAGGTAAACTTACCCGAAACCAGACGGGGATTGTCGGAGATCAGGGTGACGGCTGCGGCATCGCCGAACAGGAGCGAGGTATTTTTATCGTTGGGGTCAACAACCTTGGAGTAGGGGTCGGCAGTGAACAGCAGTCCCTTTTTCATGCCGTTGGCCGCCATGAAGGCCTGGAAAATCGAGAGGGCGTAGACAAAGCCGGAGCAGCCGAGGGAAATATCGAAACAGGCGCACTGTGCCGGGAGATCGAGCGCTCCGTGAACCATGGCGGAAACGTGAGGAATGTTCTGGTCGGGGTTCTGGGTGACGACGACCAGAGCTTCTATTTCTCTTCGGTCGACAGCCTGTTTAGCGCACAGTTCATCGAAAGCCTTGAGGCAGAGGTCCGAGGTCTCTTCATCGGAATCTTTCACCGCAATCTGCTTGACGCCGATCTTCTCTTCGATGAAATGATCGTCGATGCCGAACTGTTCTTTTCTCCGGTAGTTGGAAATTTTCTTTGTAGGAATGTAAAAACCGATTTCTTCAATGCCGAGCATTAAGACCTCCGGAACGCAAAGCTTTCTCAAATGACGTATTGCCGGTGATAGCCGATGAATGTTGCCGGCCTGAACCCGCGGACTTGATACCACTTCGGCAGACCCATACGATATCGCCAGTTTCTCAACCTCTTTATGACCCTTCACTTCTGTGGATTCAGCAACAGGTGAAAGAGGAGTGCCGACGGCATAGCCATCGGCACCTGCATGCTAAAGCGGTTCCGTTTTTTTTGCAACTCTGTAAAGTAAGAATGATGGAAAGTAACTATTCTGCGGCGCGGGTAAGTGGGTACCCCGAGGCCATCCTGCTGAATAGTTACAAGTCAGGATGGAAAATGAGTTTCCTGTCCAAAGTATGGAGCAGGCTATGCCGGGGTTTATAAATGAAGTGGCGGATTTCACCGGAATATGCATACTGGTAGCGTAACTTCCAAGACGATAATTTCAGAGAGGAATATCCTGAATGCCCAGCGAAATCAAACGCTCTGTCTGTCCCTACGATTGTCCTGACAGTTGCGGCCTGTTGGTCGAAATTGAAAACGGCCGGGCCATCAAGGTCAGCGGCGACCCGGAACATCCCTTCACCCGCGGGATCCTCTGCGGAAAAATGAACCATTACGAGCGCACCGTCCATTCGCCGCGTCGCCTGACCGAACCGCTGATGCGTTGCGGCAAGAAAGGCAGCGGCGAGTTCCGCCCGATCAGCTGGTCCGAAGCCATCGAACAGATTACAATCCGCTGGCGAGCGATTATCGGCACTTTCGGGCCGGAAGCGATCCTCCCTTATTCCTATGCCGGAACCATGGGGATTCTGCAGCGGAATGCCGGACATCCCTTTTTTTATCGCCTGGGAGCCTCACTGCTGGAACGCGGGATCTGTACCCCGGCCAAAGCCGCCGGCTGGGAAGCGGTGATGGGCAAGACTCCCGCACCACACCCTGACGAGGCTCTTCACAGCGACCTGATTATCCTCTGGAGCACAAACGCGGCCGCGACCAATCTTCATTTTCTGCAGAATGTCCGACAGGCGAAAAAACGTGGCGCCAAGGTCTGGATGATCGATCTCTACCGCAATCAGACCGCCGCTATCGCTGATCGCAGCTTCTATGTCCGCCCCGGCAGCGACGGCGCTCTGGCTCTGGGCCTGATGCATCTGCTGGTCCGTGATCAGCTCTGTGACCGGTCTTTTCTCAGCGCACAGGTTCAGGGATTTAACGCGCTTGAAGAGCAGATTCTCCCCGACTACGATCCGGTCGTCGTCAGTCGCATCACCGGTTTGCCGGAAGCGGCAATCGAGGAGATGGCGCAGGCGTATGCCGCCGCCCGGGCACCCTTTATCAGTGTCGGCGGCGGGGTGTCGCGCTACACCAACGGCGCCATGTCGGTGCGCAGTATCGTTGCACTGCCGGCACTCGTCGGTGCCTGGGCAAAAAAGGGTGGGGGCTGTTTTGTCGGCACCAGTACCGGTGCCGCCTTCGACATGACACGGATCGAACGACAGGATCTGCTCAAGAGCAATCCACGCACGATCAATATGAGCCGTCTCGGATCAGCGCTCACTGAGTTGAATGATCCACCGGTCAAGAGTCTCTACATCTACCACTCAAATCCGGCCGCGGTGGCCCCGGATCAGAACCGGGTGCTTGAGGGCCTGGCCCGTGAGGACCTGTTTACCGTCGTCCATGAACGTTTTATGACCGACAGCGCCCGCTATGCTGATATGATATTCTGCTGCCGGCGACAACCTCACTTGAAACCAGCGACATCTACCGTTCCTACGGTCATTACTGCGTCCAGCGCACCAGACCTTTAATCCCGTCGCAGGGCCAGAGCAAGTCAAACCGTGAGGTCTTTGCGCTGCTGGCGGCAGCAATGGATTATAACGAGCCCTGTTTCCAGCAGAGTGCCGAAGAACTGATCGAAGAACTGCTGGCACTCCCGGCCCCACTCCGCCAGGGGATTGATACCAGGGCCTTCGCGGCCGGAAAGGCCGTTGAACTTTCCCGGCCGGCTGAAAACCTCAGCTATGCAACCCCTTCCGGTCAGATCGAGATTCTCAATCCAAAGCTGAAGGAGAAATTGCCGCGCTACCTGCCGATCGCGTCAAGCGACTATCCACTGCGACTGGTTACCGCCCCCGCACTGAAAACCCTCAATTCGACCTTTTTTGAACGTGACGAGCTGCGCAACGCCAACATGTTGTTGAAGATACATCCGGACGAGGCGC
>JAADGW010000033.1 GCA_013152145.1 Deltaproteobacteria bacterium | reverse complement strand
TGGCTTCGGTCAGGATTGCCGGAGCTCTGGGGGAAGCTTTGCCGACAACGGCGCTGAAAGGGGTTGCCATTTTGCCGGAAATCGTGCTAGAAAAGTGCCGCTTTCTACCGGGGGTGATCCATCGGGGTCTGCTGACCTTGTTGCGGCATGAGAAAGGGTTCGAACCGGCGCAGGCCCTGGCCGTGAAGCTCAAACCCTACCCGTTGTCAGGGACACCGGCGTTTGAGAAAGCCTTTCTTGCCAGTCTTGACTTTTCGTAGAAACGGTTACACTTAAAACTATTAAATATCTGGACAGTCCGCTGGCTGTCCTTTCTTTGTTTTTTCCGACCGGTTCCGTATACATACACCTTGTTTCCTGAACGTTTATTTTGGCAAGCAAAAGGAGAACCCATGGCAGCCATCAAACGAGCATTGATCTCAGTCTCCGATAAGGCCGGTATTCTCGATCTGGCCCGTGAGCTGAACAGTTTCGGTGTTGAACTTCTTTCGACCGGCGGCACCGCCAGAATGATCCGCGAGTCCGGCATTCCGGTGATGGATGTTTCCGATTACACCGGCTTTCCGGAGATGATGGACGGCCGGGTCAAGACTCTGCATCCGAAGATTCACGGCGCGCTGCTCGGCCTGCGTGATAATCCTGAACATGTTGCCGCTATGGCCAAGCATGATATCGAACCGATCGACATGGTGGTGGTCAACCTGTACCCCTTTGAAGCGACGGTTGCCGACGAAGCTTGCAGCCTGGCGGATGCCATCGAAAATATCGACATCGGTGGTCCGACCATGCTGCGCAGTGCGGCGAAAAACAACAGGTTTGTTACCGTTCTGGTTGATCCGAGCGACTATGAGCCGGTTGTCGCCGAGATGAAGCAGAACAGCGGCGAGGTGTCGGCAGAAACCAACTTCAAGCTGGCGGTCAAGGTTTATCAGCATACCGCGGCTTATGACGGTGCCATTTCCAATTGGCTCGGCAAGCAGACGGCGGAGGAACATGCCGAATTTCCACCGACTCTCACCCTGCAATTTCATAAAGCCCAGGGGATGCGCTACGGTGAAAACCCGCATCAGCAGGCGGCTTTTTACGTTGAAAAGAAGGTCGCCGAGGCCTCGATTTCGACCGCCCGGCAGTTGCAGGGCAAAGCGCTTTCCTACAACAATATCGGCGATACCGATGCGGCGCTCGAGTGTATCAAGCAATTCAACGAAGGACCGGCCTGTGTCATTGTCAAGCACGCCAATCCCTGCGGTGTTGCTCTCGGGACTGATCTGCTGGATGCTTACCAACGGGCCTTTTCGACCGACCCCGAATCGGCTTTTGGTGGCATTATCGCGGTCAACCGTGAGCTGGACGCTGAAACCGCCAAGGCGATCGTCGAAAAGCAGTTCGTCGAAGTGATTATTGCTCCCAAGGTCTCTGCCGCGGCCGTGGCGGTTGTGGCGGCGAAGAAAAATGTCCGCCTGCTCGAATGTGGTGAGTGGTCGGCCGAGACCGGTCAGCGTTATGACTTTAAACGGGTCAATGGCGGTCTGCTGGTGCAGGACAGCGACCTGCTGCTGAGTGCCGACCTGCAGGTGGTGACCAAACGGGTGCCGACGGCAAAAGAACGCGAGGATCTTGAATTTAGCTGGCGGGTTGCCAAATTTGTCAAATCGAATGCCATTGTTTATGGCAGAGACGGCATGACCATCGGTGTTGGTGCCGGTCAGATGAGTCGGGTCAACTCGGCGCGCATTGCCGGTATCAAGGCCGAGCACGCCGGTCTGGATGTGCAGGGTGCCGCCATGGCTTCGGACGCTTTTTTCCCCTTCCGTGACGGTATCGATAATGCCGCTGCCGCCGGGATTACCACAGTCATCCAGCCGGGCGGTTCGATTCGCGACGCCGAGGTGATCGCGGCGGCGGATGAACATAACATCGCCATGATCTTTACCGGCATGCGTCATTTCCGGCATTAAAAACAGGAGTCAGAAGATGAAAGTATTAGTCGTCGGCGGCGGTGGTCGCGAACATGCTCTCTGCTGGAAAATTGCCCAGTCGCCGCTGGTCGAGACGCTTTACTGTGCGCCGGGCAACCCCGGTATCGCCGAGCTGGCCGAGTGTGTGCACATCGGCGCCGATGAAATTGACGCCCTGTGCGATTTCGCCAAGGCGGAAGCCGTTGACCTGACGGTGGTCGGCCCGGAAGTGCCGCTGACCATGGGGATCGTCGATACGTTTCAGGCGGCCGGGCTGGATATCTTCGGGCCGAACCAGGCTGCGGCACAGATCGAGGGGAGCAAGGGCTTTTCCAAGGATCTGATGGCCAGGTACAATATCCCGACGGCTGCCTACCGGAGTTTCACTGAGCATGCCGCCGCGGTTGCCTATATCAAAGAGCAGGGCGCACCGATCGTTGTCAAGGCGGACGGGCTGGCAGCCGGCAAAGGTGTCATCGTCGCTATGAACGAAGCGCAGGCGCTGGCCGCGGTTGACGACATCATGCTCGACAAGGTGTTCGGCTCAGCCGGGGCGAGTGTCGTCATCGAAGAATTCATGGATGGTGAAGAAGCGTCTTTCTTTGCTTTTACCGACGGCCGGAATATTCTACCGCTGGCCTCATCCCAGGATCACAAGCGGGTTTACGATAACGACGAGGGTCCGAATACCGGTGGTATGGGTGCCTATTCGCCGGCCCCGGTGGTGACCGCGGAGCTGCATGATGTGATCGTCGAGACGATCGTCAAGCCGACTATCGCCGGAATGGCAGCCGATGGTTGTCCCTACAGCGGTATCCTGTATGTCGGTCTGATGATCAAGAATGGCCGGCCGCGGGTGGTCGAGTTTAATGCTCGTTTCGGTGATCCTGAAGCACAGCCGCTGCTGATGCGGATGAAGTCGGATATCGTTCCGGTGTTACTGGCCTGCGCGCGCGGGGAACTGCAACAGAATTCGATCGAGTGGCACGATAAAGCCGCCGTTTGTGTGGTGATGGCCAGTGGCGGTTATCCGTCACCCTTTGCCAAGGGGCTGGCAATTTCCGGGCTGGATGCTGCCGCGCAGATCGATGATTTGATGGTTTTTCACGCGGGTACGGTTTTCAAGGACGGTCAGGTCGTCAACAACGGCGGTCGGGTGCTCGGCGTTACCGGCCTCGGGACAACAGTAAAAGTGGCGATTGACAAAGCGTATGCCGGCGTGGCGGCAATCAATTGGCCGGAAGTCCATTATCGTAAAGATATCGGCGCCCGGGCGCTGAATAGAAGCTAGTACAATGTATTTCATAAAATTACGTAAGATTGCGCCGGGATTTGGCGTGCTAGCAAGGCGTGCTTTCAGTCGCATAGCCATAGTTATACAGCTGTAAAGCGCAACGCGGCTAGCGCGGCAAATAACCAGCAAGATACGAAAGTTTATGGGGTACAGGGTACTAGAGCCTTTGAGGAGTAAAAAGATGAGTGACAAGTCGCCGCTGGTCGGCATTCTGATGGGGAGTGACAATGATTATGAAATCATGGCTGAATCGGCCAAGGTGCTCAAGCATTTTGGTATCCCGTTTGAGATGATCGTTTCCAGCGCTCATCGGACGCCGGAGCGAACCGCAACGTATGTCAGCGGTGCCCGTGAAAAAGGGATCAAGATCCTGATTGCCGGAGCTGGTGCGGCAGCTCATCTGGCAGGTGTTGTCGCGGCAGAAACGACCCTGCCGGTGATTGCTGTGCCGATCGATGCGACTTCGCTGCAGGGGCTGGATGCCCTGTTGGCAATGGTGCAGATGCCGGCCGGAATTCCAGTGGCTTCCATGGCGATCGGGCCGGCCGGGGCACGCAATGCGGGAATTTTTGCTGCACAGATTCTGGCCATTGAGGATGTCGAGCTGCTGAGTAAATTAGCGGAGTTCAAGCGTGAAATGGCGGATGGAGTGATCAGTAAATCGGCTCAGGTACAACAGAAGCTGGCCGCTGACGGGCTGCTTTGAAAAAATTAAATTGTATACAATACACAGTTTTTCAGTTGACAGTTGCGATCTTGGCGATTAGATTATCGTTGGTCAATGATCAATAACATCAAAGGGAGGATTTACCAATGAAGAAGATGCTCGTACTGCTGGCAATTGCTGCCTTCGTTGCTTCAACTGCACTTGTTGCGGTTGCTGACAACGGCCCGACGACTATCAAACTGGAAGCCCGGATGGGAACTGTCACTTTCCCGCACGCCAAACACCAGGCTTTGACCGACTGTAAAACCTGCCACCATGCCGGTGTTGAGGCCGGTGCCTGCCGCAGTTGCCATGGAGTAAAAGCTGATGCTCCCAAAGCCAAGAAAGTCTTCCACAAGTTGTGTAAAAGCTGCCACAAAAAGCAGAACGGTCCGACCAAATGTAAGGGCTGCCACGTTAAGTAAGTTGCCAGTTTTATAGCAGGTTTAAATGAAAAGCCGACCCTGAGATTCAGGGTCGGCTTTTTTTATTTAATTAGTAGAAAAGCTGGAGCGTTTCTTGTATAGTTAGCCTTGGCTCATAAATATAATATAATGGGTCTGGAGGTTATACATGTTTCGCGCCCTGGTCGCTTTTGTTTTTTTGTCCCTGTCCGTCTGGGTTGTTCCCGCGGCAGCCGGGGAAAGTTGTATCACATCGACCTGTCATGCCGATTATGGTCAGGCGCGGTACGTTCATGGGCCGGTTGCGGCCGCCAGTTGTCAGCTCTGTCACCGCCCGACCGGCGCCCCACATCCGCAGTCGGATAAAGCCTTCGAACTGATCGATGAGGGACCGGGGCTCTGTTATCGCTGTCATCGCAGCAAAACCGGGGACGACCCGGTTATTCACCCGGTCCTTGAAGAAGGCTGTACCGGTTGTCACTCTCCGCATCAGGGCGAAAATCGTTACTTTCTCTACGGCCAGGATCGTGACCTCTGTTATCGTTGTCACGAGGATAAAACCACCGGTCGCCGTTATGTTCACCCGATCGTCGAAGACGGCTGTCTGAATTGTCATCAGCCGCATTCAGGGGCTGCCAAAGGCATGCTGCCGGCGGCCGGTGCTGAACTTTGTCTGCTCT
The DNA here is from genome assembly GCA_013152145.1 of Deltaproteobacteria bacterium. Taxonomy (GTDB): domain Bacteria; phylum Desulfobacterota; class Desulfuromonadia; order Desulfuromonadales; family Geopsychrobacteraceae; genus Malonomonas. The sequence goes on along the minus strand of JAADGW010000033.1, from coordinate 4,281 downwards.
GCCATGAAGATCCCCGGGCCGGCAAGTCGGTGCTGCACACCCCGGTTGCGCGTGGTGACTGTATCTCCTGTCATGATCCCCATGCGAGTAACTTTCCCGATATGCTGCCTGCGCAGGGACAGGAGCTGTGTTTCACCTGCCACGAGAATTTTCTTGCCGGAAAAGCGGTCATTCATCCGATCATTGCCGAAGGCTGTCAGGTGTGTCACGATCCGCACGGCAGTAACGCCCCCTTCATGCTGAAGGCTGAAGGGGCCGCACTCTGTTATCTGTGTCATGAGAATAAGGCTGATGGGACCGGTACCGTTCATCCTCCGGTTGCCGCTGGTGACTGCACCGCCTGTCATGATCCGCACGCGACCAACAATAAAGCCATGTTGCTGGCTCCCGGCAGTGAACTCTGCGCCCTCTGTCACGAAAGTAAAACAGCCGGTAAAGCCTATGCTCACGGCCCGGTCGGTGCAGGAGCCTGTACCGACTGCCACGACCCGCATCAAGGCAAGGAGCCGGGGATGTTGCCGGCGACCGGAGCGGCTCTCTGTTACGAATGTCACGAGAGTAAGGTCGACGAGGAGTTTGATCACCCGCCGGTTGCTGCCGGTGACTGTACCGATTGTCATGATGTGCATGCCTCGGACTACAAGTACCAACTTGTTGCGCCGGGCAATGAGCTTTGCTACCTTTGCCATGCTGACAAGCAGAAACTGGCCGAGATGCCGAATGTGCATCCCGCAGTGACCGAAGGTTGCACCTCCTGTCACAATCCCCATACCGGGAAGGCTCCCGCCATGTTGCCGGCTCAGGGGATCGATTTCTGTGCCGGCTGTCATGCTGATATTGCCGATATTGCGGTTAATGCGAAGGTTCAGCACGGGGCAATGGAGGGTGGTTGCATCGCCTGCCACGATCCGCACGGTAACGGCAATCCGCGGATGCTCAGCGCACCGGAAAAGACCTTCTGTATCAGTTGTCATGATTCAATCGGCGAGCAGATCGCTGCCGCTAAAAGTCAGCACCAACCGGTTGCCGAGGGAGTTTGCTGGAGTTGCCACAACCCGCATGGCTCCGACTATTTCCGGCTGCTCAAGGCCAGCTATCCAGAACCCTTTTATGCCGGATTTTCCGAGGATAATTACCAGCTCTGTTTCATGTGTCACGACAGCCGGGCCTTCCTCTACGAACGGACTTCGGAGTTGACCGGGTTCCGCAACGGTGACCGTAATCTCCATTTTCTGCATGTCAACAAGAGCACCAAGGGGCGCGTTTGTAAAACCTGTCATGGGGTTCATGGCGCAGATCAGAAAAAACTGGTAAGAAGCAAGGTCCCCGGATTCGGCCGTTGGGAAATCCCGATCCATATGCAAAAAGGTAAAAATGGGACAACCTGTACCGTCGGTTGTCACAAACCGAAAACCTATAACCCGCTACGGCCGTTTCCAAACGATTGAAGAAGGTAGAGCGTAAAAATGAGGGTCTATTTTGCCGTATTGTTGCTTTTTCCGTTGTTGCTGAGTGCCTGTGCTTCGCCAATAACAGCGCCGAAGAAGCGGTTTTTCTGGCCGATCGGCAGTCAACAACCGAAAATCGAATATCTCAAGTTTTATGCTGCCGAGCAGGATGTGCGGCCGCCGGAGAGCGCCCTCGCGCAAGCCATTCTCGGGATTGAGCCGGGGGTTGCTATTTTTGCTGCGCCGCGTGGTATCGACAGCTTCGGCAACACGCGCTTCGCGGTGGCCGATATCGGCAAAAGACAGCTGTTGATTGTCGACCTTCAGGCTCATGAGATCCGTACCCTGCACGATGAAGATGGCAATACCTATCGCTTTCCAATGCCGATGGGGGTTGCGTTTGATGATCGCGGCGGTGGTTATGTATCTGATACCTCGACGGGAACCATCTACCGTTTTAATCCGGACGAGGTGGTCATCGGCGAGTTCGGCAAAGGGGAGTTGAATCGGCCCAACGGTCTGCTCTTCGATCCCCGGCAGCGGCAACTGTATGTCGCCGATACCCTGAACCATCAGATTGCGGTTTACAGCGCCGACGGTAAGCCGGTGCGGCGGATCGGCAAACGTGGGTCCGGGCCGGGGGAGTTTAATTTTCCACTCGACCTTGATTTCGGCCCGAACGGTGAGTTGGTGGTGCTCGACAGTCTTAATTCTCGGGTCCAGGTGTTTGCTGCGGACGGCAGTTTTATCCGCATGTTCGGTGAACGGGGAACCGCTCTCGGTTCATTTATGTTGCCAAAATCCCTGGCGGTTGACGGCTTCGGCCATGTCTATGTCACCGACAGTCGGGCGCACCGGTTTGTCATTTTTGACCTGCAGGGCAATTACCTGTTGACCATCGGCGGGCGGTCGGTGGTGGTCGGTGGCGCGGTTCACCCCGGCGGATTCGATTTTCCGCAGGGGATCGCTGCCGATGACAGCGGCAGTATTTTTGTCGTTGATGCGCTCAGCAAGATGGTGCATCGCTTTCAGTTTTTGAGTCCGTCCTATCTACAGCAGAATCCAATCGGCGCTGATGGGATTTATATCCCGGCCGACTTTAAAAATTAAATATTGCTGGAGAAATTTATGTTCAGAATCCTGATTCTGACAACGGTTGTCACTCTTTGTTGCGTCAGTTTTGCCGCGGCTCTCGAGGTTTTTTATCCGGCCGACGGAACCTATATCAATCGCTCCGAGGTATTGGTGATCAAGGCCGGTGAGGGGGTTGACGGGCTGGTTGTCGAGCTTAACGGCGAATCGAGTGATCTGATCGACATCTCCGGGGAGCAGTACCGTGCCGCTTTTCAGGATATGTTGATTCTGCGTCCGGAGTTTGATCCCGGCAAAAATCAGATCAAAGTGCGTGCCTATAAGCATGGGGAGAAGGTTGCCGAAACCGAGGTTAAATTCTTTTTGCGGACTGATCAACTGGCACCACCGCCGGAGGGTTATCGGCGTTTTCTGATGCACGTCCCGGAAAAAGAGGCGGCCTGCGTTGCCTGTCATAACCTGAATCCGACCGAAGCTGATATCAGCAACCCCTCGCCGCAGAAAAACCCCTGTGTCACCTGCCATCGCGGCCTGCTGCGGCCGAAATGGACGCACGGTCCCGCCGGGGCGTTTGAGTGTGGTGCCTGTCATGATCTGCAGAATGAGAAGGGGCGTTTTCGCGAACGGAAGATCAATGCCGATCTCTGTACTGAGTGTCATCAGGATATCGTTGAAAAGTACATGCAGGCGGAGTTTGTCCACGGGCCGGTCGAAGCCGGTCTGTGCAACACCTGCCACGATTCACACGCCACACCATATCGAAGTCAGTTGGTGGCGGAGACCAATCAGCTCTGCCTCGGTTGTCACGAAACGATCGATGACGGAATCCATGTTGTGCGTGGGGTGACGGGTCGCCCTCATCCCCTGAGCGGGCCGAAGGATCCGAATCGTCCAAAGCGTAAGTTCTCCTGTGTGAGTTGCCATAACCCGCATGGTGGGAAGGGGCGTTATTATTTTGTTGACGGGATCAAAGGGCGATTCGCTCTATGCCAGAAGTGTCACCGGAAGTAGTGTGCTGGAGGAAAATGTGAAGTATATGGGTAAATTTTGGCAACGGTTGCTGGTGGTTGGTCTGCTTTTCTTTCTGTCAGGCTGCGCTGCCCCCCATCAGGCCAGAATCCTCTGGCCGGCGCCACCTCAGACTCCAAAGCTGGAATGGATCGGGGTTTATTATACGGAGAGTCAGCTTAAAAAATCTGACGGCGAGAGGGCATTAGATGCTTTTCTGGGCGAAAGCGGAAAAGGCCTGCTTTTCCCCTGGGGTATCGTCGCCGACGGTAACGGGCGGGTTTACGTTGCTGATCCGGGTCAGGCCAACGTCGTCATTTTTGATTTCAACACGCGCAAGGTCGGCCTGCTGTTCAAGCGCATGTCCGGAAAGCCATACGGGTTGACGATTGATGCTGCCGGCAGGATTTATGTTGTTGTTCCGGCGCGTAAAAATGTCCTGGTTGTCGGACCTGATCATAAGCCGCTGTTTAACTTTGGCGACAAAGTATTAACCAAACCCAACAAGATTGTTGTGGATGACGTTCGAAAGAAAATTTATGTCTCCGATATCGGCGCACACACCGTTGAGGTCTTTGACATGAAGGGACAGCACCTCAAGACGTTGGGGGGGCCCGGTGATGCCCTGGGACGTTTGTATGGTCCCACCGGGGTAGCGGTTGATAAGCTCGGCAACCTGTATGTTTCCGAGGCTCTCAACGCGCGGATCCAGGTTTTTTCTCCTGAAGGTAAG
>JAADGW010000220.1 GCA_013152145.1 Deltaproteobacteria bacterium | reverse complement strand
GGGTTCCAGCATGGTGATAATTGCTGCGGTTGATGCCTTCAGGCTGCGCATTCCGAGGAAGAACAGTGAATAGGCCACTGCCGTCGGCACAATACCGACGTATAATATCAAACCCCAGATTTCATTTGTGTAGGCCGCTGAAAAAATGTTTGTGGTTGCCAGGGGGAAGAGAAACACAGCTCCGGTCCCGAAGGAAACGGTTGCTGAATGAATAGGATGGCAGCTGTTGGCGATTGCCCGTCCCAGCAACGCGACAATGGCATAGCCGGTTGCAGACCCGAGGGCCAGAGCAACACCGAGGGTTACATTGCTCTGCGCAGCGGTATTTCCAGGTAATCCGATCAACATGACCGTTCCTGACAATGCTGCCAGAAGAGCCAGCAAGCTGTACCGCGTCAATCGCTCTCTCAGGACAACCGCAGACACCAGAGACACGAGCACGGGAGCGCTGCAAAGAGTCACCAGTGTTGCTACGGCAACGCCGACATAACCAATAGCAGCGAAGAAAAATACCTGATAAAGGGCCAGCATGACCCCGATCAACATCATTTTCCCGTATTGGCGGACGCTGACCAGAAATACCTGTTTACCGACGATCTTCCAGCAGAGCAGGGCCACAACCGGAAAGGCAAATGCCAGACGATAAAATCCGACCGCCACAGCTGTGAGCTCCGATTGCCGGTAGATTGCCTGAGTTGCGATGCCAACCGTTCCCCAGAGGATGGCGGACACCGATACGAATAGAATCCCTGACCGGGATTCATGCCGTTTATATTTTGCGTGCATGGGAAATTCCTTCCAGAAGGCGCTGTGAGGTGAAATTTTTCCGCCAAGGAAGGAGCGGACAGACCACCCCCTGTTTCGCTGGCTACAGCAGCCGGCAGGGAGAAGCTGTCGATGATGTCCTTCCTTGAGTTAGCGCAAGGAAAGAACTGGAGGAGGGGTCAGCTGAAACATGGAATGCCTTTTATTGATGAGAATCAGTGCGCTATAGTGCAAGCGCTGTCAACAAAACAGAATTTACCTGTGAATCTCAATAACCGGTAACTATCCCCGCCATAAAGTCCAGGCCAGATCGTTTCGATCTGTGCTGTGGGTAAATTTCGATTTGCAGGTCATGCACTGGTAATCCTGCTGCTCGAAGCCGCGCGGTTTGGCTCCCTTGAAAATGCGGCACTCATCCACTTTTATCAAGTACTCATGCGGTTTGCCATTGCGCGTTTTCTTGACTTGATCTTCACACAGGTCACAGATTTTCATGTTCAGTCTTTCCGATTATTTGTCTGACAAAACCTGAGTCTGGAGATAGCCCTTCAAGGGAGACCACCCACTCAGATTGAGTGGGCTTATTTACAGCGCATCGTTTTTTTGCCGCCCTCGAAGAGAACTTCAACCTTTTGTGAACCGGCCAGTCGCTGAACAAGGCCAAGGCCGAAAACCGGATGGTCTATCAGGTTGTTGACCTTGTAGGCATCGGTCATGGAGTAGCTCTTCGCTTTTTCGCTGTTCATGCTCGGCCGCAGACGTTCCCACTCTTTGCGTTCGGCATCTCTGGGCTGAGAAGCCTGTCGTGCTGCCGGTTTTTTTGCTGCGGTGGGCGGCCGGAACTTATGCTGACGATTACAGCAACTGCACTGCACTTTGACGGGGGCTTCTTCAACCACGGTGATGATGATGTGGTCGGTATTTTTGCGACATTTGGTGCAGCGGGCTTCGATCGGGTCGCCGGCCGAAAGCGTGGTGCTTTGCATAGCAGTACTCCCTTATTTGGGCTAGCCAAGTTGTGGCCGATAAAAACCAGGGAGATCTCTGGAATCTAGGGGCGGATTTGGCAATGGCCGTGACCGAAAAATCGGGCACGGCCGTTGGATTTCTTCATCCCGCAACATTATCTCCGTACGGTTTGAAGGATGTCGGTGGTCTGAGAGCGAGGCTGGGCTGAGCGTACCGCCTCTTACCATACACGTCTCTCCGTACAAAAGATACCGGTCCGGCAGCAGCTGAGGTCAAAGAGACCTGTCCGAGGGGGATGATGGTTGCTCAGCCCCGGGGAGCCACGCGGCCAAGCTTCGGTTTTCTGGCGGCGGCGTTGCGACCGTTTTTCGGCCGGGTCCGGTTTCGGTTAGGATGATTTTTACCGCTGCCGGCGGCCGGCTGGCGGCCACCGGTCGTGACCGGCTCGGCGACGATGGAGGGATCGGGTCGGTAACCTGCGATGATCTCCTTCGGCACTTTACACTTGAGCAGACGCTCGATATCGCGCAGCAGTTTCTGCTCATCAATCGACACCAGCGAGATCGCTTCCCCCTCACGACCGGCCCGACCGGTGCGGCCGATACGGTGCACATAGTCTTCGGATACGTTGGGGAGTTCAAAGTTAACCACCTGGGGTAACTGATCGATATCAAGGCCACGGGCAGCGATATCGGTGGCTACCAGCACCTGCACAGCACCCTTTTTAAAGTCGGCCAGCGCCTTGGTGCGGGCGCCCTGACTTTTATTGCCATGGATAGCAGCAGCGCCGATACCGTCCTTTGCTAGTTGTCCAGCGAGGCGGTTGGCACCATGCTTGGTCCGAGTAAAAACCAGTACCTGTTTCCAGTTGCGCGAGCCGATCAGAAAAGAGAGCAGTTCGCGCTTGCGTTTTTTATCGACCGGATGCACCACTTGGGCGACGCGCTCCGCCGCGGTGTTGCGCTGCGCCACTTCGATCAGGGTCGGCGAGTCGAGCAGACCACCGGCAAGCTGTTTGATTGCGTTGGAGAAAGTGGCGGAGAAAAGCAGGTTCTGTCGTTGTCTGGGCAACAGGGCCAATACCTTGCGGATGTCGTGGATGAAACCCATGTCGAGCATGCGGTCGGCCTCGTCCAGGACCAGAATTTCCACTTGGGACAGATCCAGGGTTTTCTGGCCGACATGATCGAGCAGGCGGCCCGGTGTTGCCACCAGAATATCGACCCCCTGGCGCAGGGCTGCGATCTGCGGGCGGATATTGACGCCGCCGAAGATCACGGTTGAGCGCAGCGGCAGGTGTTTGCCGTAGTTGGTGACACTTTCGGCAATTTGAGCCGCCAATTCACGGGTGGGGGTGAGTACCAGGGCCCGTACCGGGCGACGGCCGACAGGTTTTTTACCTTTCAGCAGCTGTAACAGCGGCAGGGTGAACCCGGCGGTTTTACCGGTACCGGTTTGTGCGGCGGCCAGAATATCGCGCCCCTGCAGGACAATGGGGATCGCTTTGGCTTGAATCGGGGTTGGTTGGCTGTAGCCCTGTTCGGACACAGCACGAAGCAGTTCGGCCGACAGGCCGAGGTCGTTGAACGTCATGAATAAATATAACTCCGGGATTGGAACCGGCCCATCCGATGCACTTGGCAAAGGAACGGTCTCAGGCTGGAAACTTTAAATCAGGTGTCAGGGGAATATCGAAAAGAAACTACCGAGGACACTGCAGGTGCCGACCGAAGGGCACCGAGATGGGTCACTATAGCAGCTTTCGGCCGAAGAATGCAACTGCGTGCTGCCGTTACCCGTATTCATGTAATGATTTGCACTTTTTTCAGTTGAAATTTTGCGCCATTGACGGTTTCAATTCTCGTGCTCTGCCGCCCTTTGTTCTCCAGCCATTGCCTGTGCAACGAGTGGTCCTTTCCTTGCCGTCTGCCGACGGAAATCGACCAGGACCATACCGCTGAAGCGGTTCTGTCGGTAGACTTCGACACGGAACAGGTTACCGCTTTTGTCGATGGAGAAGCTGCCGGCGATCTGTGGTTTGGCGATCTGCAGATCACTTTCATTGCGGCGACCCGATTTTTGGAACCCGATCACATTGACCCGGTAGCCTTTTTTGCCACGGACCAGAAAGTTGTTGTCGACCGGAACGGTCGTGCCGAACTTCACGTCCCGGTCAACACCATCAATCAGCATTTTGATTCCTGTCAAGCTCTGATCATAGGCGAAATATTGCGGTTTGAGAAAGCTGAGGCGATGGTTGCCGTAGTGAATCCGAAAGCGATCGCGATAGGGCAGAACGGCCACCAGCGGGTTGTTGGAGCTGAAGTCAATAGCGGCGGCTTTCGGCAGGGGGAAATAGTTGAGTGTCGGGCGCAGATCCTTCAGCTCGAGCTGGATTCGGCCGCCGCCGAAAGAAACCCGCACATTTTCACTCAGCGCCTGTTTTATACCTTGCGGGGTCAAGGCAAAATCACGGGAGAAGCGAAGTCCGACCTGTTCCATATAGGCCTCCAGCGCACTCAGCAGGTAGTAGGCACGGACGGGGGTGGAAAAGCTTTTACTGGCTTCGATACCGAAAGCCGGTTTGTTGTTGCGAACCGCATAATAGGTCAGTGACCGTTGCATCTCGATGTCCCCGGCCGCGGTCCGGGTATTTTTCAGATGGAATTGATGCTCGGGGGAGAGGGCTGCGGTGTTCACCCGCTGGATCGTTTCACGGGTCAGTTCTTCCAGGTTGCCGAAACGTGTATCCGGCAACCTGCTCTGGTCGATGATGCAGCTTTGTCCCCAGCGATTCGGATTCCGCAGTCGATTGATCTGCTCGGGGTGATAAAAACCGCTGCCGTCGTGCAGGTTGAAAACCAGGTCAACCTGCGGATCCATGATGATCTGCTTGATTCGCGCGATCTGGTGATACTCGGGGTCCGATTCCGGCAGCGTATCGAATTTGCGGTTCATATCACCGTAGATACCGCGGGAGCGTTGCAGGATGCTGGGAAAGTTGAGGTTCGGTACCACCCAGAGGTTGCCCCGCTGAACCCGGTAACGGGTAGCCAGCAGCGCGGCAGCGTTGAAACCGCCCGGTTCATCCCCCTGAATGCCGCCGACGATCAGCAGGGTCGGGCCGGGCTGCGCCCCCTGCTGCTTGTGCAGGGTAAAGTCGAAAGCCGGCAGCCGGGCAGGAAACAACAGGAGAATCAGCAGGATGATTGAACGTCGACAGAACAAAATTGAGGCCTCATGCATTGCGAGTGAGAGAGTCCCGCACTATACCTCAATCGGCAGATTTTGAACAGCTGGCGGATTCTTTATCGATACTGTTTCGGCGGTCCGGCCGACAACCCGGTTGCTTCTCTGGAGATCCGTGGAATACTTGAGTTATTCAAGCAGATATCACTTGAATAATATATCGGTAGAAGATATACATTGTATATACAATGTATTGCATTGTCGCCGCTCGTATAGAGTCGTTTTTCATCAAACCGGTCACTACGGGAATCCATGAAATCCTGGAAAATCGCGGGGGAAACTCATCTCGCAACGTTGACAGAGTTGCTGTCTGCTGATTTTCAGTTCTCCATCGAGCACTCGGATCAGCTGCAGTTGACAGTGCTGGACGATTTCGATTGGCATATCTGGCGGTCAGGCTGCTTGCTGGTCAGGCGCGCTGAACGGCAGCTGCAGTTCTACCGGGGGCGGGACCTGCTGGCCGAGCTTGAGACTTCACCCAACTGGCGGTTCTGGTGGCAGCTGCCGAAGGGAGAACTGGTCGGGCTGGTGCAGCAACGACTCGGTGTGCGGGCATTTGTTCCCCGATATCGTTGTCAGCTGGTGACCACTGCCGGTGTCATTCGCAATGATGATGAAAAAATAGTTGCCCGGTTGCAGAGCAGGTCTTTTTTCGGTGCTGAAAATGGTCCGGTGAACAGTGTGGAAATTGTTCCGCTACGCGGTTATCAAAAAGATCTGCAACATATCAGCCGCATCCTCGGCAGTGCCGGTATCCGGCCTGCAACCGGGGACGATCTGCGCAGCCTGCTGCTCGAGAGCGGGATGCCGGTCAGCGTTCTCCCGGCCAAGCCGACCTTCGAACTCGCGGCACAGGAACTGGCCGAATCGGCGGTATTACGGATGGCGGCTCTTCTGGTCGAGCTGGCCAGGCAGCAGGAAGCCGGTTTGCTGGCGGATATCGATAGCGAATTTACCCATCAGTACCGGATCAATATCCGTAAGGCCCGGTCCTTGCTCAGCTTGTTCAAAAAGTGTCTTTCTGCCGAGCGGTGGCAACGCTTGAAGGTGGCGCTGAAAGAGATCGGTTCGGCCACCAACCTCCTGCGGGATCTCGATGTGTTTCTGCTCGCGCATGACGATTACGTGAATATGCTGCCGGAAGATTTCACTCCCGGTCTGAAGCAGCTGTTTGACCGCATCAAGCGTCGCCGGGTACAGGTTTTGAAGCAGACGGTCACGCGGATTTCGAGTGACGCATACCAGGCCCGGACAGCAGAACTGCTGGACCTGCTGCGGGCTCCGGCTGACCTGGCAACCCGACAGGCGGGGCTGCCGATCAAGCCACTGGTCAGCAAGAAGGTTCTCAGCCAGTACCGGCAGCTCTGTCGCGACGGCTTGGCCATCGATTCGCGGACGGCCGATGAAGCCGTGCACGCTTTGCGGATTGAGAGCAAGAAATTGCGCTATCTGCTGGAGCTGTTCGCCGAGCTCTACCCGAAAGGTCAGATCAAGCAGCTGGTTGCTCTGCTCAAAGGGTTACAGGATAACCTGGGGCGATTCAACGATTTTTCCGTGCAGGCCGAGTTTCTGCGCGAGTACGCTCAGAGGGGCCGGTTAAGTACAGCCCAGCAGGCCGGCATCAGTGGACTGGTGGCGGTTCTTTTTAATCGGCAACGCAAGGAACGCAGCCAGGTTGAAGCGAATATCGCGACTTTTGCGGCCGCCGCTGTCGCCGGCAGATTCCAACAGCTTTTTGCCGCCGATCCACAGGAGAAGTAATGAAAATCGTTGCCTGTTACAGCACCAAAGGGGGGGTCGGCAAGACGGCATCGTCGGTCAATCTGGCCTACTGGGCGGCCCGATCCGGCTATAAAACTTTGCTGATCGATCTCGACCCGCAGGGGGCGTCATCTTATTATTTCCGGATCAAGCCGACCGAGAAGAACTGGGGGAAACGATTTTTAAAAGCCTATGGCCAAGTTTTGAAGCAGATCAAGGCGAGCGATTATGAAAATCTCGATCTGGTGCCGGCACATCGTTCGTTCCGGCATTTCGATACCCTGCTGGACGCTGTGGGTAAGCGCAAGAACCGCTTACGGCAGGTCTTGAAAGGGTTGAAAGATGAGTACGACCTGGTGCTGCTCGATTGTCCGCCGACCTTCAGCCGATTGGCGGAGAATATTTTTACCGCCGCCGACCTGATCCTGGTGCCGGTTATTCCGACGACCTTGTCGGAGCGCAGCTTTGCCCAGCTCAATCGTTTTTTCAAAGAGAAAGATTATCATCACAAAAAACTGCTCCCTTTTTTCACCATGGTCGACATCCGTAAAAATCTGCACCGGGAAACGGCGCTGAGCATGCGCAAACGCTACAAGCGTTTTCCGAAGTACGCTATTCCTTACTCAACTGATGTCGAGAAGATGGGGGTGTATCGTGCCCCGATTGACATTTTTGCCCGGCGGTCGCAGGCGAACAGTTCCTACCGGGCGATCTGGAAAGTTGTCGAAACCACTTTGTTTCATTGAGGTGCCGTATGAATGAAGAGAAAAAACGCAAAAAAAATAAAAAGGACAGTCAACTGGTGATCAGGATCAGCGGCGAAGAACGGGATTGTTTTGTCGCTCTCTGTGACTCTCTCGATACCAGTGCCGCTCGCGAAATCAGACGTTTTATCAAGGGGTTTATTGCTGACAACATAGCGTTTAAAGGAGAAAGACATGGCTGAGTCAATTTTGAAAGTTCATGGAATCGGGCCCGCGACGGCGCCGCTATTGGTGGCCGCCGGAATCAAAACCGCTGATGCGTTGGCCGCACAGGAGGTGGCCAGCGTTGCCGCGATTAAAGGTTTCAGCGATACCCGCGCAGCTCAGGTGATCGCTGCCGCGAAAGCGTTGTTAGCCGCCGGTGAATCGGCTGTTGCGGCAAAGCCGCTGGAGGTCGGAGAGAAAAAAACGAAAAAGGGGACCCGTTCGGGGAAAAAGAAAAAGTCAGCTGCGGCGAAAAAGAACAAAAAAATGAAAAAAGCTGACGGAAAAACCGATAAAGCGAAACTGAAGAAGAAAAAGAAGCCGAAGGCGGCGACGAAAAAAGAAGAGCAGCAGCAGGTTGTCAGGAAAAAAGTCGAAAAGAGCAAGAAGGCCGACAAAGGCAAAAAGAAGGGCAAACAGAAGGATAAAAAGACCGCAAAAAAGAAAAAATAGTTGTTGCTATTCAGCAACGCGCTGGCTGACCTCGCGCTGCTCACTCCAGAGGCCGCATGAACCCATTCAAGGGTGTCTCGAGGCCATCTTGGCTGAATAATTGCGAATAGTTCTTGAGCAGAGTGTTCACACCCGGGAGCCATCGATCGGCTCCCAGGTTTTTCAGCTTTTGAACGGTGAGGTCCGAAACCGCCGTCAGTAGATTTCCGGTATAAATGTCTGGTCCGAAAGAGGGGGACGGACATAGCCGATTTCTTCCTGCCGCGGTGGCAGCTCGATCGGTTCCGGGGTCAGGTCTTCGTAGGGGATCAGGCTCAACAGGTGGCTGATGACATTGAGCCGGGCGCGTTTTTTGACATCACCGTCGACCACGTACCAGGGGGCCTGCTTGATGTCGGTGTGGGCAAACATTTCATCCTTGGCGATCGAGTACTCGACCCAGCGCGAACGCGATTCCAGATCCATCGGGCTCAGCTTCCAGCGCTTGGTCGGGTGATGAATCCGTTTCTGGAAGCGGCGTTCCTGTTCTTCGTTGCTGACCGAAAACCAGTATTTTATCAGGATGATGCCGCTGCGCACCAGCATCCGTTCGAACTCAGGACAGGAGCGCAGAAACTCGGCATATTCCTCGTCGCTGCAGAAGCCCATCACTTTTTCGACCCCGGCCCGATTGTACCAGCTGCGATCGAACAGCACCATCTCACCGGCCGCCGGCAGGTGTTGGACGTAACGTTGAAAGTACCACTGGGTTGATTCCCGTTCGGTCGGCGCCGGCAGCGCCGTAACCCGGACGACCCGCGGACTGAGGCACTCAGTGATCCGCTTGATGGCCCCGCCTTTACCGGCCGCATCGCGCCCTTCGAAAATGACGATGACCTTCATCCCTTGGTGTTTGATCCATTCCTGCAGCTTGACCAGTTCAACCTGCAGCTTACCCAGGGCTTTTTCATAATCCTTGGTGCTGATGGTTCTTTTCGCTTCAAGCAGGTCGGCGGCGCGGCGTTTCTTTTCAGCGTGCGGATTACCCCGTTTGTACTTCGACTTATGATTTCCCATCAGCTTCTCCCGGTTATGTGTGAAAGTGTTTAGAATACTTTAACCGAAAATTGCCGAAATGGAAGGGTTCTTCGATCGGGGGGTCGACAGAATGTTGCGGCAGCATCTCCGGCGACAGCTGGTGTCGAAAGAGAACAGGTCCAACGGCGGATTGCCCGTTGGACCTGTTTTAAGCAGTAGAACGGTATTGATTGATCGGATCAAGCCAGTTTCTTCAGGGATTTTTTCAGTTTTTTCAGTTTGTCCTGCTGTTTGTTGAGCTTGGCTTTCCTCGCTTTGATCTCTTTTTTCAGGACTTTGGCTTTCTTTTCTGCTTTGGCCATTTTTTCCTCCTTGGTGCGGGTTC
>JAADGW010000120.1 GCA_013152145.1 Deltaproteobacteria bacterium | reverse complement strand
CCGGGGCCGTTGCTCAGGAAGACACCATCCGGGTTCATCTGCAGAACCTCTTCCGCCGGGGTGGTCGCCGGGACCACGCTGACAGTGCAGCCGCAGGAAACCAGGTTGCGCAGAATGTTGCGTTTGATACCGAAATCGTAGGCAACCACCTTGTAGGGTCGGCGCTCTTCACTCCGGTCAGCGTAACCCTGACCTAAGGTCCAGACCCCTTCGGAATAATCGTAGGCAGCATCGCAGGTGACTTGCTTGACCAGATCACGACCGAGCAGGCCCGGCGCTTTCCGGGCTTTTTCGACCAGACTTTGCGGATCAGAATCAATGGAAGAGACAATACCGACCTGTGCCCCGTGGGTGCGGATATGACGGACCAGCGCCCGGGTATCAACCCCCTGAATGCCGACCACCCCGGTTTCTTTCAGGTAGGCATCCAGGGTCATTTCCGAACGGAAGTTGCTCGGGAAAGGGCAGGCCTCTTTGACAACGAAGGCGGACAGGAACGGCCTGCTCGATTCCACATCCTCCGTATTGATGCCGTAATTACCGATCTGCGGATACGTCATGGTGACAATTTCACCGCAGTATGACGGGTCGGTCAGGATTTCCTGATAACCGGTCATGCTGGTGTTGAAGACAACCTCACCAGTCACTTCTCCACTTGCACCGAAGGCTTTACCCTCAAAAACCTTGCCGTCGGCAAGGGCCAGAATTGCTTTCATCGATACCTCTTGTTTCCTGGAAATAACATCAACTATTAGGCTCAAACACTCTGTTTTTATGTTCTATTTAACGGCTGTAAACTTCTTTTCCGGCCAGTAGTGTTTTCATCGCGCAGCCTCTCATCGTCTGACCGATGAAGGGGGAGTTTTTACTTTTTGACTGCAACTTTTCCGCTTCTACCAGCCACTCTTTATTCGGGTTGATCAGGGTGATATCGGCCACGGCACCGACCGACAGAGTGCCCCGGTCGATACCGAGGATTCGGGCGGGCTGACAGCTGATCAGCGCAATCGCCTGTTGCAGGCTCAAAACTTTGTTGCCGACCAGCTTCAGGGTCAGGGGCAACAGGGTTTCCAGTCCGACAATGCCGTTCATGGCGATGGCAAATTCAACGTTTTTCTCATCAATATGATGCGGAGCGTGGTCGGTGGCGATGGCGTCAATGGTGCCATCGGCCAATCCGGCGCACACCGCATCGACGTCATCCTGACTGCGCAGCGGCGGATTCATTTTGGCGTTGGTATTGTACCCGCGGACCGCGTCGTCGGTCAGCGTGAAATGGTGCGGCGTTGCCTCACAGGTGACATGAACCCCGCGGGTCTTGGCCTGGCGGACCAATTCGACGCTTCCCCGGGTGGAAACGTGGGCGACATGCAGATGCGTCCCGGTCAATTCCGCCAGCATGATATCCCGGGCGGTCATGGCATCCTCGGCGACGTTGGGAATCCCCTTCAGACCGAGTTCCGTGGAAACCGGGCCTTCGTTCATGGCACCGCCGGCGACCAGCGACAGATCTTCGGCGTGGGAGATAATCGGGGCGCCAAAGGTCCCGGCATATTCCAGCGCCCGGCGCATCATTTCACCATCTTTAACCGGCAGCCCGTCATCAGAAAAACCGACACAGCCGCCCTCTTTCAGCTCACCCATCTCGGCCAGGATTTCACCTTTCATCCCTTTACTGATACAGCCGATCGGAAAAACATTGGCGCTGCCCTGCTCCCCGGCTTTGCTGATGATGTATCTGGTCACCGCCAGATTGTCGTTCACCGGGCTGGTGTTCGGCATGCAGGCCAGCGAAGTCACCCCTCCGGCGGCAGCCGCCCGGGTACCGGTGATAATGTCTTCTTTATATTCCAGCCCCGGATCACGCAAATGGACGTGCATGTCGATCAGACCCGGGGTCACCAGCATCCCGGCAGCGCTGATCACGTCGGCCTCACCGGCACCAATATTCGGCGCCAGTTCAGCGATCTTGCCATCAACGATGAGAATGTCGAGTTTTTCATCAATGGCGTTTGCCGGATCGATGACTCTGCCTGATTTCACCAGAACTTTCATAGTTGCCACCTTTATCGTTTAAATTCAGTCTTGCTGCAGTTTCTCGCCACCGGCCACCAGGTAAAGCAGCGCCATCCGGACCGCGACACCATTTTCGACCTGATCAAGGATGACATTTCGGGGTCCGTCGACAACCGCTGATGACATTTCGACACCCCGATTAATCGGTCCGGGGTGCATGACGATGGCATCGTCCTTGGCCAGCTTCAGATTGTTGTCATTCAGGCCGAAATAACGGGCATACTCGCGGACCGAAGGGATCAGCGGGGCACCCTGCCGTTCGCGCTGAATACGCAGCATCATCACACAGTCGGCATCACGGATGGCATCTGCCAGATTATTGAAAACTTCGCAGCCGAGCGACTCAAGTCCGGGCGGCAGCATGGTCCCGGGACCGGCGATACGAACCGTTGCGCCCAGCTTGCTCAAACAGTAGATATTGGAGCGAACCACCCGGCTGTGGGTGATATCACCGACAATCGCCACTGTCAGCCCATCGATCCGACCCTTGTGCTGCCGAATGGTGAAGGCGTCCAGCAAGGCCTGACTGGGGTGTTCATGCATGCCGTCTCCGGCATTGACCACCGAGCAGCTGAGCCGTTCGGACAGGTAATGACAGGCGCCGGAAGCGCTATGACGCATGACGATGATGTCGGGGTGCATCGCCTCGATGTTTTTTGCCGTATCTTCCAGGGTTTCACCCTTGACCACCGACGATGAAGAGGCACTGATGTTGACGGTGTCCGCCGAAAGCCGTTTGCCGGCGATCTCAAACGAGGTGCGGGTGCGGGTGCTGGCTTCGAAAAACAGGTTGATAATGGTTTTGCCGCGCAGGGTCGGAACCTTCTTGATGTCACGGTTGTTGATCTCTTTGAAACTTTCAGCCGTATCCAGAATAAAGGTCAGTTCTGCGGCGCTTAATTCCTTAATGCCGAGAATATGCTTGGGGTTAAATATCATGGATCGCCTCCAGAATTATGTTCTGACCAGATAAACCGCCTGCGGTACGTGCTGCGGATCAAATTCGACTTCAATCTGCTCATTTCTGGCCGTCGGCAGGTTTCTGCCGATATAGTCAGGTCGGATCGGCAGCTCGCGGTGACCGCGATCGACCAGAATTGCCAGCTGAATATTCTGCGGCCGACCGAGATCGATGAGGGCGTCCATGGCGGCCCGAACCGTGCGGCCGGTAAACAGGACATCATCAACCAGCACCACCCGCCGATCACCGAGCGAGAAGCGGATATCGGTCTGACCAACCGACAAATCGCTGCGTGAACCGATGTCATCCCGATACATGGTGACATCGATCGTTCCAAGCGGAACGACCTGCCCTTCGATTTCGGAAATCTTCTGTTGCAGTTGCGCCGCCAGGTAATCACCACCGGTACGGATACCGATCAGCACCAGATCATCAACGCCCTTGTTTTTTTCCAGAATTTCATGGGCGATACGTGTTATCGCGCGATTAATCCCCTCCAGGTCCAGGATTTCTATTTTATCAGCGGCCATAACCCTTCCTCTCCTTGTGTTTCAGGCACAAAAAAAGTACCTGTGCAGCTCTCGTGCGCAGGTACTTCCGAATAGATTTTGGATAGATATGGTGCCACGTTTTACTCCCTTGCTGATCTCTCGGATCAGTTTAAAGGGTGAAACAATCGTTGATTTTCTCCGACTCTAGCAATCGTATCGCGACAAAGTCAATCGCTTAATTTTTAAAAAAACGTAACTATTCAGCAACGCGATGGATGAAGCGTTGCAAGACTTTAATTGATCGGTCGGCCGATCCGATCCCAGCGAACCTTATCCAACAAGTCTGCCTTGGCATTCCAGGACCAGTATTTAATAAATGCCAGACCTTTGATTTTCGACTTATTCACAAAGCCCCAGAAACGACTGTCAAAAGAATAATCGCGATTATCCCCCATAACAAAATAACTGTCTGCCGGCACCTTGATCTGCCTGGTGAAATCACGCGGCCCGGCAATCGCGGGGATGATCTGGTTATCTTTATGTCGCTCCTGAGGAATAGTGTAAGGCTCCCCATTGATGTAAACCTGCTTTGCCTTGACCTGTACGACATCACCGGGGGTGCCGATAACCCGCTTGATAAAATCGCGCCGCTGAAAATATGATTTATTCTCGTCGCCGGGAAACTCAAAGACAATAACATCGCCTCGCTGCGGATCTCTTATCTTCAGGTAGGCGTCATCGGTAAAGGGCAGATGGGTGCCGTAGATAAATTTGTTGACCAGCAGGTGATCTCCGATCAGCAGGGTGTCAAGCATCGATCCCGAAGGGATTTTAAAGGCTTGAAACAAAAAGGTCCGGATAATCAGCGCCAGAATAACGGCGACGACCAAGGCCTCAGACCACTCTCGATACCAGGATTTTTTTGCTACAAACGTTTTACTTTTCTTTTTAAAAATTGCCATGATAACTCACTCTTTAACCTTGAGAATCGCCAGAAATGCATCTTGAGGGAGTTCTACGTTCCCCACCTGTTTCATCCGTTTTTTACCGGCTTTTTGTTTTTCAAGCAGCTTCCGTTTTCGGGTGATATCGCCACCGTAACATTTTGCGGTGACATCTTTGCGCAGCGCCTTGACCGTTGATCGGGCAATGACTTTATTGCCGATTGCCGCCTGAATTGCAACCTCATACTGCTGGCGCGGGATAAACTCTTTCATTTTGGAGACCAACTCCCGGCCGCGGAACTGGGCCTTATCCTGATGGACGATCAACGACAGGGCATCGACGACATCGCCGTTGATCAGTACGTTCAACCGTACCAGTTTGCTGAGACGGAACTCGAGATGCTCGTAATCAAGGGAGGCGTAACCACGGCTGATCGATTTTAAACGATCGAAGAAATCGAGGACGATTTCATTGAGGGGCAATTCATAAACCACCATCACCCGATTGGCGGTTAAATATTTCAGTTCACGCTGCACTCCACGTTTTTCGATACAAAGATTCAGAACGGCACCGACAAATTCATTCGGTACGTGGATCGAAGCGAGGACAAAAGGTTCCTCGATTTTCTCGATGTACTGTTGCTCCGGCAGCATGTTGGCGCTTTCAACCTGCAGCACCTCACCCTTGGTCGTTGTGACCATATAAACAACCGTCGGCGCGGTGGTGATCAGTTCGACACCGAACTCCCGTTCCAGCCGTTCCTGGATGATCTCCATGTGCAGCAGACCCAGAAACCCGCAACGGAAACCGAAACCGAGCGCCAGTGAGTTTTCCGGCTCGAAGGAGAAGGCCGCATCGTTCAGGCGCAACTTTTCCAGGGCATCACGCAGCGCATCATAGGCCCCCGAATCAATCGGGTAAAGTCCGGAAAAAACCATCGGCTGGACTTCCTGAAACCCCTTGAGGGCTTCAGCTGCCTGATTGTGCTGGAGAGTGATCGTATCGCCGACCTTGGCATCGTCAACCACCTTGATGCCGGCGATAACAAAACCGACTTCACCGGAAGAAAGTTGCGGTAATTCCAGGGGATGTGGTGTGAAGGCACCGACCTTCTGTACCTCATGAACGGCACCGGTCGCCATCAGGCGGATTTTGTCCCCTTTGCGCAAACTGCCGTCGATCACCCGCACCAGGGTAATAACCCCCTGATAGGAGTCGTACCAGGAATCGAAAATCAATGCCTTGAGCGGTGCTTTCGGGTCGCCCAGCGGTGCCGGCACACGCTCGACAATCGCCTCGAGAATTTCATCGATCCCGATCCCGGCCTTAGCACTGGCTTCGATGGCATCGGTCGCGTCGATACCGATAATCTCCTCGATCTCTTCCTTGACCTGCTCCGGTTCAGCGCTGGGCAGATCGATCTTGTTCAGCACCGGGAATATCTCGAGATCGAGATCGAGAGCCATGTAGACGTTCGCCAGGGTCTGCGCCTCAACTCCCTGAGCGGCATCAACGACCAGCAACGCCCCTTCACAGGCTTGCAGGGAGCGGCTGACCTCATAAGAAAAGTCGACATGCCCCGGTGTGTCGATCAGGTTGAGCAGGTAGTCCTGTCCGTCTTTCGCCCGGTAGTTCAACCGAACCGCCTGCGCTTTGATGGTAATGCCGCGCTCCTGCTCAAGTTCCATCTTATCGAGGTACTGATCCGACTTTTCCCGATCGCTGAGCGCGCCGGTCTTTTCAAGCAGTCGGTCCGCCAGGGTCGATTTTCCGTGGTCAATATGGGCAATAATGGAAAAGTTGCGAATATTTTCTTGTTTCATGCAATCTCGTCGTGACAGGCAAAAACGAACATCAATGTTTCAAATCAACCGCTGATAATAGTCTTGTCAGGCGGGAATTGTAAAGCGCAAAGCGCTGGTGGAAATGCGGCCGCATTTCCACCAGCTGGCCGGGACAGCCTGGTTTCTATATCTGTTCATCAACGGGCAGCTCGGGAGCTTCTACGTCGATTCTTCTGGCCGCGAGGAGTGGCCAGATTTCAGCGATGATCATACCGGCCACAATTAATGCACCACCAACCCAGGCAAGGGATGTCAGCCGGTCACCGGCCAACCAGATCGAAAAAACCGCTGCAAAAACCGGTTCCAGAGTGTAGATCAGTGCCGCCCTGGTCGGTGTGGTGCGGTTCTGAAAAGTGGTCATCGCCCAGAACGCGTAAGCGGTGGCAAAGACCGAGGTGATAACGAGAGCAAAAATCAGCGAACCGGTCCATTGCCGCGGCCAGGAAACCGGTTCGAAACAGAGGCTGCCGAGACAACCGAGTACCGCCATGGTCGCAATCTGGACAAATGTCAGCGCGCGACCATCGTAGCCTTTAGTAAATACATCCAGTCCGAGAATATGCAGGGCGACAAAAAGGGAACAGATAATCACCAGCAGGTCACCGAAGTTGATCGTCCACGGGGTATGCCAGGTCAGCAGCAGCAATCCGAACAGGGCCAGGCCAACCCCCATTTTGGAGCCGAATGCCGCCGGTTTTTTCAGAAACGGGCCGGCCAGCAGCGGCACCCAGACAACCCCCAGACCAGTCAGAAACCCCGCATTGGCAGAGCTCGTCCTTTCCAGTCCGAAGGTTTGAAACAGGTAGGCGAGAAACAGCAGCGTACCGAGCAGAATCCCCAGCCGCCAACCCCGGCGGTCGAGGGTCGCAAATCCCGACTTGCCGGTCATCAGTGCCAGCAACACAGCAGCCATGGCAAAACGCACCCAGAGAAACGCCATGACCGGCATCTCTCTGATCGCATCCTTAACGATGGGAAAGGTCGCCCCCCAGAAGAGGGTGACCGATGCCAACATGAGCTCGGCAATAAATTGTCGTTTTTGTATCTGATTCATAAAGCTATCGGGGCTGTTAGACTCTTGTTTCATGCGAACGCGCTATGGTATAAGCAGATTTTCGTGTTTTCAAATCTTTTTTTGACAAAATCGCAAAAAGGACGTTTTTTATGAATCGTGGCAAGCTGGAACCGGTTGAGGTGGTCTGTCCCCAATGTCGCCACAAAGAGATCATTTATCTGCCGGTCGAAGATCTGCCCCGCTGTCCCGAATGTAATACCGAGATGCTAATCTCCGAGCTTCTCGACGAAGGTAAATCCTATTGAGTCCCCGGTCGATCTGTTCGGCCCGAGCTATTCTATCAACTTGAAGGAGGTCAAACCATGAAACAGCTGAAATTTCTATTTGCATGCCTGCTGGCGCTTTCCCTTGTCCTGCCGAGTCTCGTCCTCGCCGATACTCTGGATGATATCCAGGATCGCGGTGCCCTGCGCGTCGGTCTTGAGCCGGGTTACATGCCTTTCGAAATGACCAACCAAAAGGGTAAAATTGTCGGCTTCGATGTTGACATGGCCAAGCATATTGCCAAAGCGATGGGTGTCAAGCTTGAGCTGGTCAGCACCGCATGGGACGGCATTATTCCCGGCTTGATCACCAAAAAATATGACATGATCATGAGCGGCATGACCCTGACCCAGGAACGGAACATGAAGGTCAACTTTGCGACACCCTACATCGTTGTCGGTCAGAGCATCCTGATCAGAAAATCGATCGCCGGTGATGTCAAATCCTACAAAGACCTGAACAACAAAAAATACACGGTTGCTTCCAAACTCGGCACCACCGGTGAGCAGGCCACCAAGCGCATGATCCCGAACAGTACTTACATTTCTTTTGAAACTGAGCAGGAAGGCATCATGGATCTGGTTAACGGCAAGATCGATGCCTTTGTTTATGACCTGCCCTTTATGGCCATAGCCAACGCACAGAAAAACAACGGCAGCCTGGTTTTCCTTGATACCCCTTTCACCTACGAGCCTCTGGCCTGGGCGATCCGTCGCGGCAACCCTGACATGCTGAACTGGTTGGATAACTTCATGAACCAGGTCAAGAGTGACGGAACCTACGATAAGATCTACGCGAAATGGTTCCTCAGCGACAAATGGCTGAAACAAGTACAGAACTGATCCGTTACTTTTTGATCATGGCGGGAGAAGATAAATTTTTCTCCCGCCATATTTTTTTCAATATTAGTTCGTTCAATATTCAAGAAAGACCTTAGACGGTGAATACTGCTACCCGAAATTGGCTTTGGCGGCTGTTGACAGTTCTCATTCTGTTCTCTATGGCAGCCGGGCTCTGGATTGCGACGAAAAAAATCGACTACACCTGGCGCTGGAATCGAATTCCGCAATATTTCCTCTACCATCAGGAAGATCTCCAAACGGTTCCTTTTGATGGCCGTGTCTCCAGAATAGACAAGCTGGGCGACAAAACCATCGTCAGCGTTATCAGCGAAAACGGTGACGAAAAAAACTTTGAAATCGACACGGCGACCCTTCAAGTTGATGTTGATGACGAGCTGTTAGTCGGAGATGAGGTCGGTGCGACATTGCATTGGCGGGCCGGACCGCTGACGCTCGGTCTCTGGACGACCCTCTGGTTGTCGGCAGTCGCCAGTGTTTTCGGCATGGTGATCGGTCTGGTTACCGGGCTCTGCCGGGTCTCCAACAATATCACGCTGAAACAATTGTCAATCTTCTACATAGAGGTGATTCGCGGCACCCCGCTGCTGGTGCAGATCTTCATCTTCTACTTTTTTCTCGGCACCGTGTTTGATATCAGTCGGATCGTCGCCGGTATCAGTGCCCTGGCAATCTTTGCCGGAGCCTATGTTGCTGAAATTATCCGTGCCGGAATCCAGTCGATCCCCAAAGGGCAGATGGAGGCAGCCAGATCGCTCGGGCTGAACGTCCCCCAGGCGATGATCCATATCATCCTGCCGCAGGCCTTCAAGCGGACCCTGCCGCCGTTGGCCGGTCAGTTCATCAGTCTGATCAAAGATTCCTCGCTGGTTTCGGTCATCGCCATAACTGATTTGACCAAGAGTGGTCGTGAGGTTATCACCTCCACGTTTGCCACCTTTGAAATCTGGTTTACTGTCGCCCTGCTCTACCTGCTGCTGACCTCGGTTTTGTCACAGGTGATCGCCTGGGTTGAACGGAGGCTCGCAGTCAGTGATTAAAACCATCGATCTAAAAAAGATTTTTACCGGCCGTGGGCAGACGATTCGCGCCGTCGACGGAGTTTCGACGCATGTTGAATCGGGTGAAGTGGTGGTTATTATCGGCCCGTCCGGCTCTGGAAAATCGACCTACCTGCGCTGTTTGAACGGTTTAGAGACTCTCACCTCCGGGCACATCATCGTTGATGGAATCGATTTGTCTGACAAGAAGACCAACCTCAACCTGGTACGCCGTGAAGTCGGTATGGTGTTCCAGCAGTTCAACCTGTTTCCACACAAAACTGTTCTGGAAAACATCATTCTGGCACAACAGGTAGTGCGGAAACGCAAGCGTGATGAAGCAGAGAAAAGAGCTCGACAGCTACTGGTGAAAGTCGGCATCGCTGAAAAAGAAAATGTTTACCCCGGCCACCTTTCGGGCGGACAGCAGCAGCGGGTTGCGATTGCACGCGCCCTGGCCATGGATCCGAAGGTGATGCTGTTTGACGAACCGACCAGTGCCCTTGACCCGGAGATGGTCGGCGAGGTGCTCGAGGTCATGAAACAACTGGCCCGTGAAGGGATGACCATGGTTGTTGTGACCCACGAGATGGGGTTTGCACGTGAGGTTGCCGACCGGGTCCTGTTTATGGATCATGGAAAACTGGTGGAAGAAGGAACCCCGGAACATTTCTTTACTGAACCACGGGAAGAGCGGGCCAAAGCTTTTTTGAAGCAGGTTCTCTGATTCTTCTCGAAAGCTGCCGAGTCAAGAAAGGTCGGAGGCGGAATTCAACGCTGCCCTTCTGCTTTTTATCATGAGAGAACAGACCAAGCAAACCCTGCGTGACGGCGCCGCTGCCGCCTGGCCGATCTGTCTCGGTTATTTTCCGATCGGTCTGGCTCTCGGCGTACTCACGCAGAAAGCCGGTCTGCCCTGGTGGGCAATGGCGCTGATGTCGGTGATGGTATTCGCCGGCAGCGCCCAATTTATCTGCATTGCAATGCTCACCGCCAAAGCGTCGATCCCGGCGATCATCATGACCACTTTTGTCATCAACCTGCGGCATATGCTGATGAGTTCTGCGCTCGCCGTACATCTGTCAGGGGTCAGCCGTCGTTTTCTGGCACTCTATTCCTATGGTGTGACCGACGAGAGTTTTGCCGTCAACATGACCCGTTTTCGGGAGGGCGGTTGGGACCACCGCCGGGCGCTGGTCGTCAATCAGCTGGCCAACACGGCCTGGTTTCTGGCCACACTCGCCGGTACCCTGATCGGCCAGTTTATCCCGCAAGGGGCTTTCGGTATCGATTATGCTTTAACCGGCATGTTCATCTGTCTTCTGGTATTCCAGTTACAGGATCGCATTTGTATTATCACCGGCCTGCTGGCCGCTGCCATCGCTGTTGCCTGGTACCTGATGATTCCAGGAGATTCCTATATCGTCGGTGCTTCGATGAGCGCAGCCACCCTCGGTTACGTCCTGAAACGACGCTACCGGAGGGGTAAATGAGCTTTACCGATTATCTATTTCTGTTCGCCGGGATGGGACTGGTCACCTATCTGCCGCGCGCCCTGCCCCTTCTCTATTTGACCCACAAACAGCTGCCCCAGTGGCTGGTCGACTGGCTCAGCCTGATTCCAGTGGCGATCCTCAGCGCCTTGCTGGCGCCGACATTATTTACCGATTCTGCGACCCACAGTTTTGACCTCGGCAAGCCGGAACTGCTGGTTGCAATTCCGACATTGATCTTTGCTCTGAAAACCCGTAGTCTCGGCGGCACCGTCCTGGTCGGGATGCTGCTTTACTGGCTGGCCGGGATGATCATCTGAGATTGGAGTTGGTATGAAATTAACGGGAAAACAAGCCCGCTATCTGCGCGGACTGGGGCATCATTTAAAGCCGGTGGTTTTTATCGGCAAAGAAGAAGTGAACGTTCTTGCGGCGGTTGAAGAGGCCCTGAATGCTCACGAACTGATCAAGGTCAAACTGCAGGACGGCTGCTTGAGTGATCGTAAAGAGGTCGCCGGAGAATTAGCCGAACGCAGCGCCGCTGCAATCGCTCAGATACTGGGCCGGACGATTCTGCTCTACCGGCCAAACAAGGAACAGAAGATCTTGCTGCCCGGAGCTTGAACACAGTGAAAAACTGAGAGGATGCAGCGTTATCAACAAAGAAAACCGGCAGCCATAATTTACCGCTATGCTTACCTTCAACATTAATCAACCACCACCAATCCATCGAGAGCTGAAAGCGGAGAAACAGCGGCTCACAATCCGGAAGAAACAACTGATCAAGTATTCGATCATTTCTGATGGAGCGCACGGCACTGCACTGCTCTGTCTCTATTTAACTGACTTGCTGAACGGTCTCGGTTTGTTGGCAGTGGTCGGCCTGGGGACGGTTATTGCGGTTGTCCTGGCGACAACCCTGAAAAAACAACTGCGGACAGCTGACCTGTTGACCGTCGCGTCTGTGGCGGTTGCGACAGCCTTTGCCGTCGGTGGGATGGTTCACGGACTGCCGGATGCAACTGTTGCCGGCAGTCTTCTTGCCGGATTGCTGACGGGAAGCATTGTTTTTACCAGTTCCCTGATTGGCCGGCAGATGTTGCAGGTTTTTACCGCCATAGAACAGCTCAAAAGCCTGGCGGAATCTGAAATTGCGGAACAGGAAATGTTGCAGTTGTGTCGAGAAAATCCTGACCTGGAGGAATACCGGCAGCAGGCCCGGCAGATTCTCCGTCCCAACTTGACCTTTGGGGAGTTACAGGCGATGCGGGATTGGCTGAAGCAATAAACAGCGGGGTTTCGCTCAGCTCTGGCAGGGGGCGCTTGCCGCTGATGAAATGAAGTCCCACAGGTGGGCAATATTCTCCGCATTTAAGGATTTAAATTCGATGCCGACAGCACAGCCGTTGTGAGTTTTTGTCCCCGCTCTATCAACCCAGGAAACTGTCCCGGACAAGTCGAAGCCGGTGCTTAACCCGGGGAGTGAGATGGTGAGATCTATGGCCACTTTCCTCCGCGGGCAGGGTGTGTTGTGAACAATTTCAATACAGGCACCGGTCATACTCAGATTCACCAGCGACGCTGAATATATCTGTTCATTAACGCTGAAACACAGGGGGAGAGGTTCGGTAAAATCAAGCCGCAGATGGTTACGTGCCCCGGCCATCACTTCCTCAAGGGCCTGCTGGAAACGGACAAGGCTTTTTTTGCTTTCTTCGGAGGCATGGACGTCATTCTCCAGCAGTTCTCTTTCTTTGCCGACCTCGCTGAGCAGCGTTTTGTAGCGGAACAGGCGCTTGAGCAGATCACTGCGGTGAAAAGTAAAGCCCTCGGCGTAGACGAGAACGTCTGCCACCGAGACCGACTGGCGACAATGATCGCAGGTTATCTGCTCGATGTCTGATAACAGCGCCGAAACAATCATTTCATCACAGTTCGGGCATTTCATTTTCAGCATAGAATCCCCTTATATTTATGAGCTAATCCAGC
>JAADGW010000154.1 GCA_013152145.1 Deltaproteobacteria bacterium | reverse complement strand
CAGCGGGTAAGGAAGGGCGATGTTATTGCCGTTCTTGACATGGCGAATGTTCGCAGGCTTGATGTCAAGATAGCCAGGACTGAAGTTGACCGGGCAAAAATTAATGCTGTAGAAAAAAAGCGTGAGTTTGATCGTCGGCAGACACTTTTCCAAAATAAAACCATCTCGCTGGAATCTTTTAACGATCAACGTGATGCCTCTGAACGGGCACAAATAGCTCTGAAGAAGGCACAGCTTAATTTCAAGCGGGCTGAAGCGTTACTCAACAAGATGATAATACGCTCACCGGTCGATGGTATGGTGCTTGGTATCTACGCTCGTGATGGTGAAGCCGTTTCGGAAACGACGGGTATCGCCGAGATTGGGGATATTGATCATATGGAAGCGGTCGCCGAGGTCTATGAGACCGACCTCAAATATGTGAGAAAAGGGCAATCCGCAATCTTCAGCAGTCCGGCGCTCAGTAAGCCGCTCACGGGCACGGTCACACGCATAGCGCCCAGCCTCACGCGGGTAACGATCTATTCGTCCAATCCTATGCCGAATACCGAGTCTCGCATCATAAAGGTCTTTATCACCCTGAAAGACAGCGCGGTAGCGGCGCGATTTATCAACTTGCAGGGTACGGCTCTGATAGAGACATCTCACAAAGAGAATTGAATAATGGGGCATTCCGGGCAGGAGAAATTCTCACTTGCATGGCGTCAGATCATCTTCGAGAAGCGCCGACTTGCCGCCGCCCTGGCTGGAATAAGCTTTGCCGTTTTATTGATCCTGGTGCAGATCGGTTTCTATTCGGCAATGAACGACAGTGCCACCAAGGTGCTGAGACACATGAATACACAGCTTGTCATTATACCCGCCGGGTTTGAATTCTTTGGCTCGCAACATGACTTTGACCGTGCACGGCTTATGCAGGCGGCTGGAGTCACCGGGGTCAATGATGTGCTTCCTCTTTATTATTCATTCTGCAGTTTTAAAAACATCAACACGGGTTATCAGCGCTGGATATTGTGTATGGGTCTTCAGCCGGGACGCCATATGCTGACCCTGCCGGATGTTATTGCTCAGGAGAACAAGCTCACCGTTGCCGGGGGGGTTCTGTTTGACAAGAAGGGCCTCCGCAGTTATTTCGGCAATGTAGCCGATCGCTTCAATCGTGATGGGCCTTTTGCCGCTACGGTACAGGGCCGCAATGTGACTGTTGATGGACTCTTCGACATCGGTGTTACCTTCGCCGCTTTTGGTAATGTACTGATGGGAGTACAGACGTTTTTCGCGCTTTTCCCGAACGCCTCGCCGGGACTGGTGAATGTCGGCTTCGTGCGGCTCGATCAGGGGGTTGATCCCCGGATTATGCGCAAAAAAATCAGCAGGGCCCTTGGCGGCGAAGACATCAAGGTGCTGACGCGCGCTGAGTTCGTTCAACACGAGATAGACTACTGGAACAAGACTGCGGCTATCGGTTTTTTGTTTATCGTCGGCGCCATTATGGGATTTATCATCGGGGCGGTGATCGTCTATCAGATTCTCTACACCAATGTGATCAACCACCTGCCCGAATTCGCAACGCTCAAGGCGATGGGCTATTCCGATCGGTTTTTTTCTGTCCTGGTGCTTAAACAATCGCTTATTTTGTCGGTGCTTGGCTTCATCCCCGGTACGCTCTTGTCGTGGGCGATCTATCGCTATACGGCTGCGTCGACCGGTTATACGATGATCCTGACCCTGGATAAAGCTGCCATTGCTTTTACCTCCACGACGATTATGTGCATGCTGGCAGGACTTCTTGCCATGCGCCATCTGAAAAGGGCGGATCCCGCAGAGCTCTTCCGATGAACAATCCCATTATTGAATTCAAGGATGTCAGCTATTCATTTGGCGAAGGTGATTTGCGCCGCCAGGTGCTGTTTTCGCTGACGGGAACGATAAATACGGGCGAGGTGGTTATTGTAACCGGGCCTTCCGGTTCCGGGAAAACGACATTCTTGACCCTGATCGGGGCCTTGCGGTGTTTGCAGGAAGGCAGTGTCAGGTTGATGGGCTGGGAATTGTATGGTGCGCCTCAGAAGGTGCTGCGTGAGGTCCGTCGGAATATCGGTTTTATTTTTCAGCTCCACAACCTGATTGATGCGCTTACGGCACACCAGAATCTGATGATGGGGCTGCGCCTGCACCCGGAAATCAACTCACCCTCTGCGGCGGCAGACGATATCCTGGAGCAGGTCGGTCTTGGCGATCATATCAACAAGTTTCCCCGCCAGCTTTCCGGTGGGCAGAGGCAGCGGGTTGCGATCGCCCGCGCCCTTGTGATGCGCCCGAAGGTGATCCTTGCCGACGAACCAACCGCATCGCTTGACGGCAAGACGGGGCGGGTGGTGGTGGAACAGTTGCATGCTCTTGCCACAAAGCAGGGCACAACTATTCTGCTGGTGACGTACGATCCGCGTATTCTGGATATTGCCGACCGTGTTCTTGCGCTTGAGGACGGCCGTTTCGTCGGCATGACGATCAGGGAGGCGGGCCGCGCCGGACTGCTCTGAATAGTTTACGCTCAGTATTTCATTTAATGGGCCCCCCGGCCGGGCCGTTTTGGGCGGGTTCGGTATCCTCCGGGGTGACCAGTTCACCGATAAAAAGACTGCCGTTGTGGACAAAAATACAGGCCGGCAGATCTTCCGCCAGCTGCTGGAGTCGGTGGGCATAGTTTTCTTCCTGCCCCTCTTCGGGGGTGGCCAGACCGAGCAACACCAGGTCGGCACCGGCGCTCTGCTCGAGGATTGTCTCTTTAATACTTTCCCCCTCCACTTTGATCATCACCTGAATCTCCGCCGCAATGCGGATTTCCGGGATAAGTCTGGCTAAAAATGCCTGCGTTGTTTCCCGCATCAGCTCATTGGAGGCGACACTGAGGATGCGGATGCTGCTGTCGCGCCACTCCGGGTTGCAGCTGAGCAGGTAGGCGAGCAGCAGCATCAGGTCACCGTTACGCTGCAGTCCGCCCCACCAGATATCGATCCGCCGCCTGATCCCTTCCTGTACCGGCGGCAGTGATGTCACCCGGCCGATCAGCAGCGACTGGTTGAGATGTTTCAGTCGCCGGATGATCTTCATAAAGGCGATCAGTCGTTGCCGGTCATCCGGCCAGCCGAGGATGACCGTATTGCATTCGATGCCGGGAATACCGTTGGCCTGAGCGACGGCGACGATCCCGTGTTCGATGTCCTGTGCCACGTTGACCGCACCGAAAGCGGGTATCCCCTCGCGACGCAACACCTGCTGAATCTGCTGTTGTCGTTGTTTCAGGTCGAGATCAAGCTTGAGCAGGTCACCCTGAATCAACTCGCTGACCGTGACCACGCCCCGTTCTTCACTGAACCAGGCGGCATAACGGACCAGGTCGAGACGTTTTTCGATGTCGCCGACAAAGACCAGTATGTGGGGTCGCCAGTTGCGGGCGGTCAGCGGTTTTTCCACCAGTTGCAGCAACGACCAGCGGATCAGAGCCTGATAGATGTCGCGCCGGATGTCACCGCGGCCCTTGAAGCGGAGGTGTCTTTTCAGTAGCAGCCAGAGCAACAGTTCAACACTGATCGCGACCAGGCTGGCGGGCAGCTGGATCAGCATCATGACGGCGAAGCAGGTCAGGGCGCCGAGCAGGCTCAACCACCAGGGGACATCGATACGGGGCCGCCAGGAAGGGTTGCCGGAGAGCTTTTCCAGCGCCGCAACCAGGTTGATAATCCCGTAGACACTGAGGAAAAACATCGTCACTACCGTTGCTACGGAGTTCAGGTCACCGAGAAAAACGGCCCCCAATGCCAGTCCCAGGGTGATCAGCAGGCCGAAGACCGGTTCGGAGCTGGTGGCGGTTTTCCTGCCGGCCAGCAGGCGCGGAGCCAGGTGATCCAGGGCCATGGCCTGCAGGGTCCGTGGGGCACCGAGCATCGAGCCGACCGCCGAGGAGAAGATCGCTCCCCAGAGCCCGGGCAGGATCAGCCAGGGGCCGAAAACAGCAATCTTGGTCCAGATCAGCGGTTCATCGCGCAGCGCCGCAGCGTCGGCACCCAGGGTCAGGGCAAAGGGAATCAGCAGGTAGACGGCAAACCCGGTCAGTACCGCCAGCAGGGTACCGCGCGGGATCGCCCGACGCGGGTCCTCCAGATCACCGGAGAGACTCAAGCCGGCCATGATACCGGTGACCGCCGGGAAGAAGATGGCAAAGACGGCCCAGAAGTTGACCGGCTGCAACGGCGGCGAATTGACTGGCGCCGTCACCGTCTCCCCGAACAGTGCCCCCAGCAGCAACGCCAGCAGCGACAGGCCGATCAGGGCCATGACCGGTAACTGGCTGCGCAGGGCCGCCCCGGCGCCGCGAAAAGCCAGGGCGGCGACCAGGAGGATAATCACGAACGCACAGGGCATCAGTGGTGCCTGCGGCCAGACCAGACGTAGCGATTCCGCCAGACCGAAGGCGTAGAGGGTCACCGACAAGGCCTGGGAGAGAAACAGCGGCAGACCGATCGCGCCACCGATTTCCAGGCCCAGGCTGCGTGAAATCATAAAGTAGGCACCGCCGATGCCGACGCGTGAGTTGGTGGCGACCGCTGCCAGGCAGAGGGAGGTGATCAGGGTGATGGCATGCGCCATGCTGACAATCAGCAGGGTTTTCCAGATTCCGACCTGGCCGATCACCCAGCCGAAGCGCAGGTACATGATCACGCCGAGGATGGTCAGGACCGTCGGGGTGAAAACACCGATAAAGGGGCCGAGCTGGTTGCCGGACCGGTTCGGTCGGGTGTCGCTCCGGCGGGGAAAAAAGAGTCGCGAAAAGCGTTGCATGAAAGGGATGTCATTGCGGTGCCGGTTCATGCTGTCTCCGGAATTATCTGGCTGGTGTGGTGGGCTCGTCGAGCAGGTTTCCGGCCCTTTACAGAAGGTTATACCGTGTTTTATCCTTTGCTGAATCGGTAGCCGCGGCCTCTGACGGTGAGAAAATGGCATGGCTTGGTCGGGTCGAGCTCGAAATATTTGCGCAGCCGGACAATGAAGTTGTCGAGGGTCCTGGTTTCGGTGTCCGGTTGGAGACCCCAGACCGATTGCAGCAGCTCGCCGCGGGTGATCAGTTTTCCCTCATTATTGACAAACAGCTGCAATATCTTGATTTCCAGCTCGGTCAGCTGGAATTGCCCGTTGGCGGTTTTTGCCAGGTGGTTGTTCAGGTCGATCTGATTGCAGCCGAAGCGGATGATCCGGTCGGCGGTCGGCGGTTGTTGCCAGCGGGACCGGCGCAACAGACCGGCGACCCGCAACAGGAATTCTTTGAGATTGAACGGCTTGGCCAGATAATCGTCTGCCCCTTCGCTGAGACCGGCGATCCGGTCCTGCTCTTCACCGCGGGCGGTCAGCATTAAAATAGCCACCTGATTGCCTTGTTGGCGGAGCTGCCGGCAGACCTCCAGCCCGTCGATTCCGGGCAGCATCAGGTCGAGGATGAGCAACGCACAGTCGTGCTCACGCAGGTGTTCAAGTGCTGTCTCGCCACTTTCGACGTGGCTGACCTGATAGCCCTCTTCCTGCAGATTGTAGATCAGTCCCTGGGCAATATGCGGCTCGTCTTCGACCAGCAGAATCGCAGCTTGTTTACTCATCAACCGACTCCGTTCTGGACAGGGGAATGGTCAGGTGGAAGGTGGTGCCGAATCCGGGTCCGGGGCTCTTGAGCCAGACCTTGCCGCCGTGCAGGCGGACGACATTGCGGACGATGAACAGACCGAGGCCGCTGCCGCGCACCGAACGGTCACCTCGGCGGATACGGTAGAACATCTTGAAGACTTTCTTTCGGTGCTTGGGGTCGATCCCACGGCCTTGATCGGCGAAACGCAGGTGTGCCATACTGCCGTCACGAGTCAGGTTGACCTGCACAGCGGGGGGGGCGTCGGCATAGAGGACGGCGTTTTCCAGCAGGTTGCGCAGCGCGGTTTCGATCATCTCGATATCAAAATTGGCCATCAGGTCGGGTTCGATTTCCCAACTCAATTTACCGTTGTCCTTAATAATATTCTGCTTCTGCTGCAGGTAGTTCTCGACCGCCCGGGAGAGGTTGCCGCGTTGCAGGTTGAGGTTGTTTGCCCGGTGTTCCAGACGACCGGCACTCAACAGGTTGTCGATCAAGCCGCCCAGTCGGTCGGTATCCTGTTGCATCAGCTTGACGAAATGTTGCAGTTGTTCACCGTCGGGGTGACGCATTTCTATTGTTTCCAGATGGAGTTGAATCGAGGCCAAAGGTGATTTCAACTCGTGGGTGACCTGGTTGATGAAGTGGCGCTGGGCGCGGTTAAGGGCGGCCTGGCGGCGCCAGAAGATAAAGATGACGTAAATCCCGGCCAGAATCGCCACCAGCAGGATGATTCCCTCGGCGAGAATAAACCAGTCGGTGGTATCCGGCAGCCATTCCGCCTGATAGCGTTCGGCGAGATCTTTCAGCTGCTGGTGGCGACCGAGGAACCAGTAGATCCAGGAAACCAGCAGAAAAATCCACAGCAACTGGATACCGATAAAGGTGATCAGCGGGTGAAAAATGCGACGGAACAGTTTCATGATCCATCTATTAGCATCTGCAACTGATCGGAACAAGAGAGTTTTTACACAAGTATTACATTTGACGGGCAGGTCATGCTGTTAAAATATCCTTCTTATAAGAAAAGGACAGGAGTTTAAATTATGCTGGAAGGTTTAACGATCGGTCGCCACAGCGTACCGTTTCCAATTATTCAAGGCGGAATGGGGGTGCGCGTCTCCGGCTTCCGTTTAGCCGGCCATGTCGCTCTCAGCGGCGGGATCGGACTTATCGCGGCAGCCGGGTTAGGGCTCGGCAGTGAGCACTATGACGGGAAAAACTTTTTCGCTGCGGATCGACAGGCGCTGCTCGACGAACTGCGCAAGGCCTACGAGATCGCGCCTGATGGGATCATCGGTGTCAATTGCATGGTTGCGGTGAGTAACTACGACGAGGTGGTGCGGGCCTGCTGTGAAGGGGGAGCCAAGCTGATCGTCAGCGGCGCCGGGTTACCGATGACG
Source organism: Deltaproteobacteria bacterium (assembly GCA_013152145.1). Taxonomy (GTDB): domain Bacteria; phylum Desulfobacterota; class Desulfuromonadia; order Desulfuromonadales; family Geopsychrobacteraceae; genus Malonomonas. Next base: position 2,802 of record JAADGW010000154.1, on the reverse strand, counting down.
TTGCCTGGTCTGACGGCTGATTACCCCGATGTTGCCCTGGTGCCGATTGTCTCGTCGGTCAAGGCTGCTGAGCTGATCTGTCGCAAATGGCATAAGAGTTATCAACGCCTGCCCGACGCGATTGTCGTCGAGGATCCCGATACCGCCGGCGGCCACCTCGGCGAAAAAGCGGAGCGGATCGGTACCGGTCAGTATGATCAGTATGGGACCGTGCGGGGCGTCAAAAACTACCTGAAAGAAAAATGGAAACTGGAAATCCCGGTTATCGCCGCCGGTGGCATCTGGGATCGTCAGGATCTGCAGTATGCCTTGGCACAGGGGGCCGACGCGGTGCAGATGGGCACCCGTTTTGTTGTCACCGAAGAGTGTGATGTCGACGAAGCTTTCAAACAAGCCTACCTCAATTGCAGCAAGGATGATATCGGCCTGATCATGAGTCCGGCCGGGTTGCCGGGCCGCGCCCTGGTGGCGAACATTGATCAGGTTCGGCAGCGTGATCTTGACCTGGATGTCCGTTGTCCTTCCGCCTGCCTGAAAAAATGTACCTACAAAACCGGACAGGAGCGCTTTTGTATTGTTCACGCCCTCGACCGGGCACAACGGGGCGATATGGACACCGGGCTGATTTTCTGCGGCAGCAACGCCTGGAAGGCGGAGCGCATCAGTACCGTAAAAGAGGTTTTTGAGGAATTGTTCCCCCTGGAAGAACGGGCTGCTTGCTGAAAAAACTGTCAGCCTGATGACTTGAAGCCGTGGAACCGCCGTGTTCCGCGGCTTTTTATCGTTTTGAGGTTTCACCTCTTTCTTTCTGTACAGCAAAAATTAAAAGCTCCATGTGTACGGTTTTTTCTGTATAATCCTCGGGCTTTCCAGCCGGAGAAATCACGCTTTGAGGAGCTTCTGGATGTTCAGAAAAATCACCCCGTTGGTCTGCTGCCCGTTGCTCCTTTTTATTCTGCAACTGCCGGTGGTTGCCTCAGGCATATCTTGAGCTGAACCGCGGGTTTGTAGTAACCTGAGCGGATGCAAAAGTTTCCCCCTTTGGTCCCGTGTCCGGTGGCTTCGCGTCATCCGGCCGTTAAGGAGTGAACATGAGTTCCAAACCGGAAAAATTTATTCCCAAGTGGTTGGCTTGGGAGAGCACCCAGCGTTGTAACCTGAATTGCGTACACTGCCGCTGTTCTTCTGATATGGAGGCCGCTGAAGGGGATTTCAGCACCGAAGAAGCCTTTAAGCTGATTGATGATATCTGTGAAGTCAGCCAGCCGGTGATGGTTCTCTCCGGCGGTGAGCCGTTGCTACGGGCCGATATCTTTGAAATTGCCAGGTACGGCACCAGCAAGGGGTTGCGGATGTGCATGGCGACCAACGGCACCCTGATCACCGATGAGATCTGCGACAAAATGAAAGTGGCTGACATCAAGATGGTTTCACTGTCTCTTGATGGTTCCACCGCGGCAATTCATGATGATTTCCGCTCCTCTCCCGGGGCCTTCGAGGGGACCGTCCGCGGCGCCGAAACCCTGCAGCGTAACGGCATCAAGTTTCTCGTCAACTCCTCCTTTACCAAGCGCAATCAAGCGGATATCGGAGCCACTTTCAGACTTGCCAAAAAGCTCGGTGCGACCGCCTGGTACATGTTCATGATCGTCCCGACCGGGCGCGGTGAAGAGATCATGAATGAGCTGATTTCCAAGGAGGATTACGAGGAGATTCTCGCCTGGCACTACGAGCAGGAAAAACAGGAGGATGACATCCTGATGCGGCCGACCTGTGCGCCGCACTATTACCGGATTGTGCCGCAGCTGGCCAAGGCCGAAGGGGTCGACTTCCAGCGTCGCAGCCTGACCTTTTCCACCGGCGGCGGCAAAGGCTGTATCGCCGCGCAGACCATCTGCCTGATCGACTGTTTCGGCAATCTCAAACCCTGCTCTTATTTCCACTCGTCAGTCGGGAACGTCAAACAGGTGCCATTCAAAGATCTCTGGTTCAATTCCAGGGTTTTCAACGATCTGCGTGATTTCAAGAAGTACACCGGCAAGTGCGGTGAGTGCGAATTTATCAACGTCTGCGGCGGTTGCCGCGCCCGCGCCGATGCGATTTATGGTGATTACATGGCCGAAGAGCCGTTCTGCAACTACATCCCGCAGCGCACTCTGAAGCGGATGGAAAAAGAAGCGGCCGAGAACGCAGCGAAAGAATAGACTCGATCGGGGTGCTGCTTGCCGCGCCCCGACGTATAAATTTAAACAGGAGAATAAAATCGATGTCCACCGAATACAATTTTCTCAAAGCCTGCTGGTGCCAGCCGGTTGATCGCGTTCCCGTCTGGCTGATGCGCCAGGCCGGTCGTTACCTGAAACAGTACAAGGAAGTCCGCGCCCAGGGCGGTGGAACCTTTCTCGATCTGTGCAAAGACCCCGGCCCGGGCCGCCGAAGTGACCATCCAGCCGATCGATCTGCTCGACGTCGATGCGGCGATCCTCTTCTCCGACATTCTCACACCGATTGAGCCGATGGGGATGAAGCTCGATTTCGTCCCCGGCCCGGTGTTTGAAACGCCGATCCGGACCGCTGCCGATGTCGATGCGCTGGTGGTGCCGGAAAATATGGCCGAGGCGGTCTCTTACGTACCGGCGATTATCCAGCGGCTGCGGACCGCCTTTGCGGGTCGCGTACCGCTGATCGGGTTCGGCGGTGCGCCTTTTACCCTGGCCTGCTACATGGTTGAAGGGAAAGGCTCCAAGGATTTTGCCAGTCTCAAGCAGATGATGTACTCCGATTTCCCGCTCTACGATGCGC
>JAADGW010000024.1 GCA_013152145.1 Deltaproteobacteria bacterium | reverse complement strand
TACTGTTTGACGGTTCATAACCGGCCATGCCGGAGGCTGCGACCAGCGGCGTGTCAGCAACCTTGCTCAAAAAGTTGCTGGTCAGCAGCGCCTTCTGCTCGGCGGCATCGAAGGCTTCGACCAGCACGTCGACCGGGGCGAACAGTTCGGCCAGATTCTCTGCCGTGATCCGCCGGCAATAGGCGTCGACTTTGACCCCCGGATTGATTCGCAGCAGATTCTCTTTGAGCGCCTCAACTTTCGGCAGCCCGATCTGGTCGATGAAGTATTGCTGGCGATTCAGATTTGACGGTTCGACCAGGTCGAAATCAACGAGAATCAATTGTCCGATCCCGACCCGTGCTAGCGCAATCGCGACATTCGAGCCGAGACCGCCGACCCCGGCAATTCCCACGCAGCTGTGTTTGATTTTTTCATGTACCCCCGGCGTGTGGCGCGCCATCATCAGCCTTTCCAGCTCTTCGGCGGTCGGTTTTTCGCCACGCCGGATCAGCACCACCCGATCTCCTTCTTTGAGGATTTGATCACCTCCGGCCGGGTAGCCGTTGACGATCAGCAGATCGGCGGCCGGTTTTTTCTGATCACGTAATGCCAGCAGGCCCGTGCCCGGTTCGATTTGCTCAGGCTGTTCGTTGAGATAAATCAGCATAGACCCCAGCTCCAAATAAAAAAAGCCACCCAGGGGCAGCCGTCGGCAGCAAATTTTTTGCCGGAAACAACAGCCGCTTCCCTACGCCGGTATCAACCGGATCAGGTTCCAAGGGTCGCTCTGTCTGCACAGAGCTCTCAGTAACAATGACTCCCCTAGGGCTTTTCAAGATTGCTCATCGAAACTAGCAGCCCGGCGAGCAAAAAGTCAATATTTTTGCGTGAATTTCCCCTGCTCAGTGATTGATCTTTCTGTTGACTTTGCATAGGATGTCAGGCTCCGTGTCAGGAGAATCATCCCGGAAAGGATACGCTGTATGACGATATCGGAACGTTACCGGCAGGTGCTGGAACATATAGAACTGGAGGCCGACCGCCTCTACGAGGTTTTACCGGAAACGACGGCCAATGCTCTGCGCCTGGTCGATCGGGCTGCGGAGGAATTGCAGGATCTTATAGAAACCGTCGGTGAGATTCCGCAATATCAACTGGAGACCAAGCTTGCCCCGGTCCTGTTGAAGAGTCACAGTCATCTCGATCGGGCCCGGGTAATGCTTGAGAATGATGGGCATGCCAAAGAGGGGGGCAGTGTCTGGGAGCTGGAGCAGCTGATTTATCGTCTGCTGAACGATCTTTAGCCGGTCGCTGAGCGGCTGACAGGAACCGGGACTGCTGTTTGAAATTAACGGCCCGCTCATGAAAGATGGCCATTTTTTTGCAAGTTCTCAGCCCGGCGGGGGAGGGGTTGTTGCTTCCGGTATCTACGGCAGTTTTCATTCGGACCACGTGTCGTTGTTTTTGCCATTTCTTTTTTTCGACAGACGGTTTTTTGTCATAAAGGCGCGCTTTTTGGGTGCGGAAGTAAAAAAAATACTTCTGTTGTTGCTCGCGGTATTTTCGCCGTTCGTCTGTTTTGCGGCTGAGCGATCGACCTTTCTGGCCATTACTGAAGATCGGCAATGGCAGGGGCAGGTTGTCCTTGAGCAGCCGATCCTGGTTGCCGTCGGGGCCACCTTGACGATTGCACCCGGAACACGGATCCGCACGACTGAAAAAGAGTTTTTGATCCGGGTCGAAGGGACCCTGCAGGCACTCGGCAGCGCCACCCAGCCGATTATTTTTGATACGCCCCGGGGCTGGCAGGGGATTGAGCTCTATCAGTCGGCAGAACTCAGTCGCTTTGACTTCGTCAGAATTACGGCCGCCGCGGTCGGCTTGAGCAGTTCGCTCAGCCGTTTTGAGGTGAAGCAAAGCCGTTTTCAAGACTGTTCCACGGCGATCAAACTCAACCGTCAATCAACAGCACTGATTGTCGACAGTACGTTCAATGCCAATCAGCTGGCGGTTGGCATCGGCATGCGATCACAGGTGGTGCTGCGCGGAAACCGCTTCCGTGGCAACAAAACGGCGGTCATGGCCAGTCGCAACAGTTCCGGGGAGCTGACCGATAATTATTTTGGCGAGAATCAGCAGGGCGTCTACCTGCGGAACCTTTTCGCCGGCAAATTGATGAAAAATTCTTTCATCAACAATGCAACGGCGATTCTTTGTGATCAAACCATGGCCAGTCCTTTGATCGAAGGGAACCGTTTTGAGTCCAACCAACAGGGGGTTGTCTGTCTGTTGGCCTCAAAACCGCACCTCCGCTACAATGTCTTTCAGGATAACCAGTTGGCGCTGGTGAACAATCAGCTTGGCAGTCCGCACGTTGAACAGAATCTTTTCCTGCGAAACCTTATCGCCATCAAGAATGAACGGCGATCTGCTCCTTTGGTTGAGCGGAACCGGTTCGAGAAAAATAAACTGGCCCTGCTCTGTGATTATCTCTCTTACCCGACGGTCAGGCAGAACAACTTTATCGCCAATCATCTGGCGGTTAAGCTGGGGGATCACCAGAGCGCGGATATGGAAAAGCAGGGGAGCAGCACTGCTCAGAGGCAGAAGACTCTCGCGGCTTCCGGTCGACCGGGCAAGCTGGCCGTATTTGGCCCTGCCGCCGGCGTCGTTGATGTCAGGCAGAACTGGTGGGGCCGAGAATTGACCGAAGCGGAGCCGCAGCTGTTTTTTTCTCGACAACAGGCAAAATGGGTGATTGATGATATAAGCGGGGAACCTTATCTACGTGACCGGATCACCTATTCGCCCTGGTTGCAGACGCCGGTAGCTGATGCCGGCATTCAATTAACCACTTACGGAGGGACCGATGGGAAAAGCCACGAAACCGGAGTTGAAACTGGAGATTCAGATCGATGACGAGATTGCCGCCGGACAATATATCAACATGGCGGTGGTAAATCATAACGACAGCGAGTTTGTGCTTGATTGTATTTATGTTCAGCCGCAGGCACCGAAGGCCAAGGTACAGGCACGACTGATCACTTCGCCGCGCCATGCTAAACGTCTGTTGCAGGCATTGCAGCAGAATGTCAACAGTTACGAAAAGAGGTACGGTCTTATCTCGTTGGATGAAGGTAACCTGTCTCGGGTTGAGGCCGAGAAACCCATTCATTAGGTCGGTGGATATGAAAATTTCCTGGATCGGGAAGGAATAGCGATGTATCAGACCGGTCGGAAAACGGTCTTTCTGGTGGTTGTACTGACCCTTTTGTTTCTATCGTCGGCAGTATACGCCTGTGTTGGAAAGACACTGGTGATCGGTTCTACCGGTGGTGTTCAACAGGAACTGCTGGCAAATATGCTTGGGCAGTTGATCAGTGAGCGGACCGGGACCACCATCAAACTGGTGACGCATAGCTCCAGTCTGGAAGCCCATCAGGCGTTGTTAAAGCACGACCTGGACATGTATGTTGAATATACCGGCGTTGGTCAGGTGCAGATTCTCGGGGCGGAGTTGTTGCCTGATGCGCAGCAGCTCTACCGGGCGGTTAAACAACGTTACAATGAAGAGCTGAACCTGATCTGGCTCAAACCGCTCGGGTTCAGGGCCGACCCGCAGGGAATCGGTGTGCCGACCCAGGCCGCGCCGGTCGCCCGTAAAGACACGTTGAAGAAATTTCCGGCGCTGGCGCGGCTGATCAATAAACTGGCCGGCAAGCTTGACGCGAAGACAATGGCCAATCTGGAAACCCAGGCCGGTTCACAAAGTGCCAAAGAGGTTGCCCGGGCATTTCTCAGGCGGAATCGCCTGATATGATCCCTCCTGTCGTCAGAACCGTCCTGCTGACACTGCTGCTGGGTTTTTCTCTGCTGCCGGTAAAATCGGTATCGGCCGGTGATTTTCTGCTCATCGATGATTTCAGCAAGGACCTGTCCGGTTGGGAAGCAAAGGTCTTCAGCGGCAAGAACGACTACCGTCTGGTGCCGGACGGGAATAATAATCAGGTCCTTCGAGCCGCCAGTAACAACAGCGCCTCAGCGCTGATCCACAAAGTTGACATCGACCCCGCCCGGTATCCACGTTTGAGTTGGCGTTGGAAGGTTTCCGGAATTATAAAGAAAGGTGATGCCAGGAAGAAAGCAACCGATGATTACGCCGCCCGGATTTATGTGATTTTTCCTCACTGGTTCAAGCCGTTGACCCGCTCACTGAATTACATCTGGGCAAATAAACTGAAAAAAGACAGCTTTATCCCGAATTCATATTTTTCGGGGGCTGTCATGATCGCGGTTGAATCGGGCGACCGGAAGGTTGGAAAATGGCAGGTTGAAGAACGTAACCTGGTGGAAGATTTTCGTCGGGTTTTCGGTGAGGACCCACCGACTATCGGTGGGATCGCCATTATGACAGATACCGATCAGACCGGCGAATCGGTGCTTGCCTGGTACGATGATATAAAACTGCTGAAAGCCGATTAGGCAGAAATTTCCTTATCTTTTACCTGATTTCTTCCGGCATTTTTGGCTTCATACAGCGCATCGTCCGCAACCCCGATGATTTCATCAATTGATCCTTCGCTGGTCCCGTCGTAAGCGGCGATCCCGAAGCTCATGGTCAGCGTGAAGTCTTCCATCGGTGCGGCAAAGGTCATCTGCTCGGCTCGTTGGCGAACCCGCTCGGCGACTTCGCAGGCCGCTTCCAGATCCGTTTCCGGCAAGACCAGACAGAATTCTTCACCGCCATATCTGGCTGCCAGGTCGTAGGTTCTCAGCTGTTCCTGCAGCAAATCAGCCACTTTGATCAGGACTTCATCCCCGACCTGATGACCGAACTGATCGTTAACGCGTTTGAAATGGTCAATGTCGGCCATTATCAGGGCAATCGGATTGGTCCCGCGGAAACATCGGTTCAGCTCGACTTCGAGTTTTTCGTACAGGTGACGGCGGTTGCAGAGGCGGGTCAGGGGATCGGTCTGGGCCAGTTCCAGCAGCAGCTGGTTGCTGCGCCGCAGTTCATCCTGCAGGGTCTTGATCTGCATATGAACCTGCACCCGGGCAACCATCTCTTCCGGTTCGAACGGTTTGGTGATGTAATCACTGGCTCCCGATTCGAGCCCGCGCACCTTGGTGCCCAGATCATTGTGGCTGGTCAGCATAATGACCGGCTTTTCACGCAAATCCTCCCGCGACTGGAGCATGGCGAGAAATTTCAGGCCATCAATTCCCGGCATTTCGATATCGCAAAGGATGATATCAACATCATTATTGACCAGCAGTTTGAAGCCTTCAATGCCGTCGGCCGCCTGCAGGATTTTGGCAAAAATTCTGCCATCAGCGAATATCTGCATGACCTGGGTGCGGATCGCTTTAGAATCATCAATAATCAGTAATGTTTGATTCATGGGAAAGCCCGGTTATAGGTTTAGATGATTCTAATATTCATATCTGCTGAAGTAAAGTGTTTTTTTACAGCGATTTAGTGTCCAACCGGAAACTCCGCATGGAGAGGGTTGAGTTTCTGATGGAAACTGCTTAACAACAGCTGGATCCATCCTCACAGTCACAACTCGGTTCATTACCGGTCAGCCAGCTGTAAATAATTGCACTGGCGCAACCGACTCCGGCATCAACTTTTATCGCGGCGACGGGACAATTCCGGCTACAGGCACCGCATTCAATACATCGGTCCCGGTCAGTTATTCTGGCCTTTTTCCCCTCAATCACAAAAACCCGGTGTGGGCAGACAATTGCGCAGCTCCCGCAACCGATACATTTCTCGCTGATCAGCTCCAGAGTTGTAACGCCCTTCAGGTAGGTCAGGCCCGGGTCAGTTCTGGTCATAAATAAATCTCTCCGGTTAAAATGCGGCACCAATCCACACGAGCCCGGCAGTCAGGACGGCCAATGCCTGGCAGGGGATAGCAATCCGCATCTCTTTTTCGACACCGGATGGGGAGGTGAAGGTTGAGGATCCGGTAAAGTTCATGGCCGTGTACGAGGCGATGGCCACAACCAGCAGGTAGAGACAGATCAAACCGCCGACGCCGGCGGCCTGATACGGTCCGAGTGCCAGGACTGTTGCTGTAATCAGGCCGAGCAGCGCCCCTTTGGACGCAAAGGCCCGGGTCGGTAGCCAGGGAAGCAGAATCGGCATCAGCACGCTGCCGGTCAAAACCCCGGTGAGTCCGGCGGCAACGGCGGCAATACCCCGGTGCCAAGCGGCGGAAAAGGAGAAAATATCGGCACCGATACCGCTGAGAATAAAGAGCGCAAGGGTTGCGATCAGAATTTGCTTATAGAGAATGGTGACTTCGACCGGGGTCAGGATCAACCGTTCCCAGAGGTTGAAGGTGACTTGCCGCATCTCTTCTGTTGCATGCATGCCGGCGGCGATGAAGGTTTTCAGATCATTTGCTCTGACCGGCCCGTAAATAACTGAAAAACCGGTCTCTTGCTTGACTTTGTAACCGGCAACCCCCGGCGCTCCCAACTGGGGTACCACGATCTGGCGATGACTGACCAGCCGTTCGACCTGAACTTGCCGACAACGCCGGACGATCTCATCGGTGCTGAAGGTTCCTTTACCGGCGGCACACCAGACGTTAACCCCCTTCGTGTCGATGACCAGCAGCCAGGCATTTTCTCCCGCCAGTGCATGACGTAAGCAGTCGAAGCTGAGCTTGTAGTTGGCTGAAATCAGTAGTGGAGAGCGGTCATCCGGTCGGCCGACGGCATAGAGCCCCGGTGTGACCCGATAATGGTCACGTCCGAATCCCCAGCGCATAGCCCAACGCCCGCGCCGGTCTGCCCAGCTGAGTTTACTTTTGACTTGCGGCACCTTGCCGAGCGGGGTGTCCAGCCAGTCGCAGACGAATGGGTCGATGCTGTAGCCGGCAATTTCCGGCTGCTCGGTCGGCGGAGAACAGCAGCTGTTCTGCTGTTGTTGTGGGGGGCAACAGTCAGCCGCTGTCTTCGCCTGTGGAACAGGGGGGGGCGCAGATGGCTTACTGCAACATTTATCAGCAGGCTTGTCCATGCAATGACTCGCTCACAGATCCGGCAGTTTGTTGAAGGCACTGGTCAGCATCTCTGCCGTTGTTTCCCAGTCGACACATTTGTCGGTCACAGAAACACCATACTTTAAATGATCAAGATCCTCCGTGATATTCTGATTTCCGGCACTGAGGTTGCTCTCGATCATCACCCCGTTGATGTTGTCGGTCCCATTGCGGATCTGTTCAATAACGTTATTCAGCACCTCTTTCTGGCGCTCATGATTTTTCTCGGAGTTCGCATGGCTGCAATCGACCATGATCGACGGCGGCAGATGGTTTTTCTGCAACAGCCCTCTGGTGGCGGCAATGTCCTCAGGTAAATAGTTGGGACCGGCGTTGCCGCCCCGCAGGACGATGTGAATATCCGGGTTGCCGGTGGTCTCTACAATTGAGCTGCGTCCCGCGTAATTGATGCCGAGAAAACTGTGTGACCGGCAGGCCGCGGCCATGGCGTCGGTCGCAATTTTCAGCCCGCCGTCGGTACCATTTTTAAAGCCGACCGGAAAGGAGAGACCGCTGGCCATTTCACGGTGGGTTTGTGATTCGGTGGTACGGGCACCGATGGCACCCCAGCTGATCATATCCGAAAGATATTGCGGAGTGATCGGGTCGAGCATTTCGCTGGCGATCGGCAGGTGCAGCGCGGTGATGGCGGTGTACAGCTGACGGGCAATTCCCAGCCCTTTGGAAATACGGTGGGTGCCGTCCATGTCGGGGTCGTTGATCAGGCCTTTCCAGCCGACCGTGGTGCGTGGTTTCTCAAAATAGACACGCATGACGATAAACAGCTTATCTTTAAACTTGTCCGCCAGATCGACCAGTCGTCGGGCATACTCCATTGCCGCCTGCGGATCGTGAATCGAGCACGGGCCGACAACGACAATCAGGCGCTTATCTTCACCACGAAGGATTGACTTGATGGTGTTGCGGCTGTCATTGACAAATGCTGCCTCCGCAATACTCAACGGAAAAACCTGTTTCAGGTCAGCAGGCGCGATAATCGGAGTGACTTCGCGAACATTCAGGTTGTTGGTCTGGACCATGATTCCCTCTTATTTAAATCGGTCAGATTGAAGAATATTCCTAAACCGTAATAATCTATCGGTTTTTGTTGCCAAAGTCAAAGATTCCACCCGCGTGAGAAACCCTGTAATCGTTTGACAGTTTTTCACAGTTTCTGTATAAGTTCAGAGAATTACGGTATTTTTAATATTGTTGATAAAGGAAGGTCTTTTTCTTATGAATGTACTGATTATCGCAATTGCCAGAATTCTCGATCTGGCCTTTAATATTTACATTTTTATCGTTATCGCCCGGGCGCTGATTTCCTGGGTTAATCCTGATCCCTACAACCCGATTGTTCGCTTTTTACACAATGCGACAGATCCGGTGCTGTATCGATTGCGTAATATGCTGCCTTTTCTGCGTGCCGGAACCTTTGATTTTTCGCCGATTGTACTGTTGATTCTGCTGTCTGTGATTCAGCAGTTTGTGGTCGGTTTTCTCATGCAGATAGCACGCTGACCGAACAATTAAAGGTTGACCTCCCATGCGGATTACCCCGATCGAAATCCAGCAACACCAGTTCAAAACCCGTCTGTTCGGTTATGACACGGCCGCGGTCGATCATTTTCTGGAGATGCTCGCCGATGAGTTGGAACGTCTGCATAAGCAGAACAACGAGTTGAAGGAGACTCTGGCCCGGACTCGCACTGCTCTGGAGCAGCTGCGCGAGCGGGAACAAGCGTTGCAGGAAACCTTGATGACGGCTCAACAGGTCACCGAAGAGCTGAAAGAGAATGCCCGTAAAGAAGCTGAAATCATGGTTGCTGAAGCTCATCTGGAAGGGGAGCAGGTCGTCAGGGACGCGGCTGATCGACGCGTTCAGTTACTTAGTGAAATTCATCAGATCAAACGGCAGAAGATCTCTTTTGAGAGTGGTTTGCGGGCCCTGATTGATGGTCATCTACAGCTGCTCGATATGGATGTCCTGCAGTTCGAAGAGGATGATTGTCAAACCGGTCTGCTGGAGCAACCTCCGGCGATTGAGCCGATCGATGAAGAGTCAGACCCGTACTGATGTATCCCTGCATCCACGAAACATCTGCCGGTGTTGTTTTGCAAGTGCAGGTACAGCCTCGGGCCAGTCGCAATCAACTGGTCGGGCTGCAGGGGACGGCACTCAAGATCAGACTGACCTCGCCACCGGTTGACGGTGCGGCGAATAAAGCCTGCTGTGAATATCTGGCAAAAACCTTCGGTATTGCCAAGGGGGCTGTCGAATTGGTCGCTGGCGGCAAGTCGCGGCAGAAAAGAGTTTTGCTGAAAGGTCTGGATCGCCAGACCGTTTCCGATATTTTGCAATCCCGGCTTGATGTCACACCTTGACAGCGACCGGGTACAACAATTAATATCTGCTTCGTTCTGGTCACAAAGAGTAGCAGAGAAATCAATTTACGGAGAATCAAGTTATGCCATTGTACGAATACCAGTGTGAAACCTGCGGTCTGCGGTTTGAAGTCCGTCAGAAATTTTCAGACGAACCGGTCTGAGTGTCGCGAATGTGGCGCTCCGGTCAAAAAGCTGATTTCCCAGAGTGGCTTTGCTTTAAAGGGCGACGGCTGGTATCAGCAGGGTTACGCTCCACCGGCACCCTGCACCAGTGCCTCTGCCGGTAAAAGTGAAGCTTGTGCCGGGTGTCCGAAGGCCGCCAACGGCTAAAAGCATTACTCAAAAACTACGGTAACTATTCAGCGGCGCGATGGATGGCCTCGCGCTGCCCACTCCAAGGCCATCCTGCTGAATAGTTACAAACTACGATCATTGAAGCCCCGCCTGAATTTATGCGGGGCTTCAACTGTTTCGACAGGGACTGCTCAATCGTAAAACTGCACTTCAAAGGTCAGAGTAAAGATACCGGTTGCTTTGAAGTCCTTGTCTCTGGCCCACTTTATTTCCGGCTTCAACTCGATAAACAGCCATTTTTTGATGATTTTCTGTCGATATTTGATAAAGATATCATATTCGGTGACATGGTTTTGAGGGCGGGTTTCTCCAGCAACATAGCTGCCGACCGCCAGAGCTTTCTTGTCATTAAAAGATCTCAGCCATTGCAGCATACCCAGCCATTCATAACCGTTGCTCGATTCTGAAAACAGCCCACGTCCGGTTGCTCGGGCCAGGATATTGTCGCTAAAGGGGAGGTCGTAATCGATCCGGCTTTCTTCACCGAAACCTTCCTTGTTTTCCCAGTACACGGCCTGAGCCAGAGTCAGGACGGACTTTTGGGCAATCGGAATGGAATAACGGATCCGTGAACGAATTTGTGGATTGAGGCCATCTTCAAGGTCGAGTCCAATTTGATGTGTCAGGCTGAATTCAGTACTACGTTCCTGGGTATATTGCAGGGCCAGAGTGGTTTCTTCTCTTTCGTCCAGCTCATGGTTAATCCTCGCGTCTTTCAGGGTTTCGTCACGCGGGTCGTCATCTTCATTTGAAAGGATCAGGTGAAAGCGCTGTTTCAGGTTTGGTAACCGCAGCCATACTTTGGCCTCGCCTTTGAAACGGAGATTTCCTTCTTCTGCGATGATCGAACCACGTAACCGTAGAGAAGTACCGGCAGGTTCTTCATCGAGACGCGGGTCACTGAAAAAATTATCGAACCAGCGTGACGGGGTCGCCAGTGATTCGGAGATCTGTTGGTGAATTTTGTCGATCTGGGTCGATTTGATGGCTTCTTTCTGCGGGTCTTGTTCGGCATGGCAAAGAGGGACCAGATGAAGCGTCAGCAGGATAGACAGAAAGAGAAGAAGCGGTTGAGGTTTTTGCAACATGGTGGCAGATTTCCATTGGATAAAAAGTATCGGTCGCCAGAGTATGCTGCGACTTTACATTCCTGAATTGCTTACGTATAGTCTGAAATTCGTCAAATATTCATTCCACTCTTGATAGAGTGATCGTTCCTTTTCAAGTCATAACATCAAACGGAGGCAGAAGGTGGCCAAGGTAATCGACGGCAAAGCAATTGCAGCAGAACTGCGCCAGGAAATTGCAAAAGATACAGCTGATCTGATCGCCCAGGGTGTAACCCCGGGGCTGGCCGTGGTTCTGGTGGGAGAAGATCCGGCCAGCCGGGTTTATGTTTCGATGAAGGAAAAAGCCTGTGCCGCGGCGGGGATTTTTTCCGATGAGTATAAGCTCCCGGCTGAGACCGACGAGGCAGAGTTGCTGGAGCTGATTGCCCGCCTGAATGTCGATGCCCGAATCGACGGTATCCTGGTGCAGTTGCCGCTGCCGAAGCATATCGACGAAGCAAAAGTGCTGGAGGCAATTTCCCCGGACAAGGATGTCGATGGTTTTCATCCCTATAATGTCGGTCGGCTGGTAACCGGCAACCCGCTGTTTCAACCCTGCACTCCCTACGGGGTGATGAAAATGCTGGAGCACACCGGAGTTGAGCTGAAGGGGAAAGAGGTGGTTATCGTCGGTCGTTCCAATATTGTCGGCAAGCCGGTTGCACTGATGTGTCTTGCCGAACATGCCACGGTGACCATCTGCCACTCGCGGACCCGGGATCTGCCGGCAAAAGTGGCTGCAGCCGACGTGGTGATTGCTGCGGTCGGGGTGCCGGAAATGATTAAGGGGAGCTGGCTCAAGGAAGGCGCGGTAGTGATCGATGTCGGCGTCAACCGGGTCGGTGAAAAGAAACTGGTCGGTGATGTCGAGTACGCCGCCGCGTTTGAGCGTGCTTCGGCGATCACCCCGGTTCCGGGCGGAGTCGGCCCGATGACCATCACCATGTTGCTTTACAATACAGTTGTCAGCGCCAAGCGCCGGGCAGCGCAACAATAGGCCGCCGCAATGATCATCAGCACACCGAAAGGGCGCGAGGAACTTGAGGCGTTGCTGGCCGGCTACCGGACCCTGTTTCTGGTCGGTTGCGGCGCCTGTGCCACCGTTTGCAAGGTCGGCGGCGAGGACGAGGTTTTTGCCACCCAGGAGTGGCTGGAAGCCGGCGGTCGCGAGGTGGTCGGCAGTATGGTGCTGAAAGAGGCCTGTCATGTGATGCGGGCCGCGCGGGAATTGCGCCGTTATCGCAGTCAGGTAGATGAGGCCGAGGTGCTGCTGGTGCTCTCCTGTGGTGGGGGGGTGCAGTCGATCTCCAGCTGTACCGACACACGGGTACTGGCGGGGGTCGACTCGCTGTTTCTGGGGAATATCCGCCGTTTTGGCGAGTTTGAAGAAAAATGTTCCCTCTGCGGCGAGTGCATTCTCAACGAAACGGCTGGAATCTGTCCGGTCACCAACTGTCCCAAGGGGGTGTTGAACGGTCCCTGCGGGGGGATGGAAGATGGTCATTGCGAGGTCGATGCAGAGCGTGACTGTATCTGGGCGAAAATTTACCGGCGGCTGGAAAAACAGCAGCGGCTGGCGGCCTTCGATCGCGTCGTCGAGGCGAAGGACTGGAGTAAAAAATTCAAGCCGGGCCGGCACCAGCTTGCCCGGAATCCCGGCTCAGGGGTCGAGAAATGAGTCGCCTGGCAGAAAAACTGGCGCAGCAGCAATTTGTCATGACCGCGGAGATCGCTCCGCCCAAAGGGGTCGATGTCACCTCGGCACTGGCCAGGGCGGAACTGCTGCAGACGATGGATGCGATCAATGTCACCGACAATCAGGGGGCCTGTATGCGCATGTCGCCGGTTGCTCTGGCGCGGTTGCTGATCGAGCAAGGTTACGAGCCGATCCTGCAGCTGACCTGCCGCGACCGCAACCGTATGGCGCTGCAGTCCGAGCTGCTCGGTGCCGCCGCACTGGGGATCGAGAATCTGCTGTTGTTGACCGGCGACCATCCACAGTTCGGTGATCACAAAGCCGCCCGGCCGGTTTTCGATCTCGATTCGGTGCAACTTCTCAAAGCTGTTGCCCAACTGCAACAGGGGGTCGATATGGCGGGCAAGGCGCTCAACCACCCACCGCGATTTTTTTCCGGAGCGGCCGTCGCCCCGGCCGCCGAGCCGCAAGTTCTGGTTTTGAAAAAACTGGCCAAAAAAGTGGCCTGCGGGGCGCAGTTCTTCCAGACCCAGGCGGTTTTCAAACGTTCTCAACTGGAGTCGTTCATGGCCTCCGCCGGCCTGTTTCGGACTCCGGTGATCATGGGAGTGCTGCTGCTGAAAAACCTGCGCATGGCAGAATTTCTTAATCGTAATATTCCGGGTGTACAGGTGCCCGAGGATCTGCTACAACGCCTTGAAGGGGCTGCTGATCCTTTAGCGGAAGGGGTAAAAATCGCCCGCGAAATGGTCGTCCTGGCCCGCGAGTTTTGTCAGGGTGTTCACTTGATGACCTTCGGTCACGAAGATTTGTTGCCGCAGATCCTCGCGGACCCGTCAGTTTAATGACATACCATTACCAACAGGGAGCCAGCCGATGAAAAAAACCGTATTGAATCAGGTGCATCACCAGGCCGGGGCTCGCATGGTCGAGTTCGGCGGCTGGGAAATGCCGGTACAATATTCCGGTGTGATTGCCGAGCATCTGGCGGTGCGGAAAGCCGCAGGCCTGTTCGATGTATCCCATATGGGCGAAATCGAGGTCAGCGGACCGCAAGCCTTCGATTTTCTGCAGCATGCCACCATTAATGATGTCGCGGCTCTGGCAGACAACCAGGTTCAGTACACCGCCCTTTGTTATCCTTCCGGCGGGGTGGTTGACGATCTGACCCTCTATCGTTTTGCTGCTGATAACTACCTGCTCTGTGTCAATGCCGCCAATATCGACAAGGATTTTACCTGGTTGCAGAAGCTGCTGGCTGAATCTGATTTCTCAGAATTGACCCTGCTCAATCGCAGCAGCGAATATGCCCAGCTGGCATTGCAGGGTCCGCTGGCGGAAAAGATTCTTGCCGAACTGACCGAAAGCGACCTTGCAGCCATCAAATATTACTGGTTTGTCGAAGGGACCGTCGCCGGGATTTCGACCCTTATTTCCCGCACCGGCTATACCGGTG
The DNA here is from genome assembly GCA_013152145.1 of Deltaproteobacteria bacterium. Classification (GTDB taxonomy): domain Bacteria; phylum Desulfobacterota; class Desulfuromonadia; order Desulfuromonadales; family Geopsychrobacteraceae; genus Malonomonas. The sequence goes on along the minus strand of JAADGW010000024.1, from coordinate 9,894 downwards.
AAGATGGGTTCGAGCTGTATTGCCCGGCTGCCGACGGGGTGGAACTCTGGCAGGCGCTGATGAGTGCCGGAGAACCGTTCGGCCTGGTTCCGACCGGTCTCGGGGCGCGTGACACCTTGCGCCTGGAAAAAGCCTACGCTCTCTACGGTCACGAAATAACCGCCGACATCCTGCCGCTGGAAGCGCGGCTGGGCTGGATCACCAAACTCAAAAAGGGTGACTTTGTCGGTTCACAGGCGTTGTTGAGGGCCAAACAGACCGGTCTGACGCGTAAGCTGATCGGCCTGCAGCTGACCGAGCCGGGGGTTCCGCGTGAACACTACCCGGTCTTCTGTGCCGGCCGTGAGGTCGGTTACGTGACCAGCGGGACCATGTCTCCCTGCCTCAAAAAAGGGATCGCGCTGGCCCTGGTTGAAGCCGCTGTCGCTGATGCTGAACAGCCGTTGCAGATCGGTATCCGCAAGCGACAGGTTGCCGCCGAGCGTGTTGCGCTGCCGTTTGTCTGAAAATTAACCGATCCCGTAAGGGAGCTTATTTCTGTCCAGGAGGATGTCATGGAATTTCCCGACGAGTTGAAGTACACCGAAGATCACGAGTGGGTGTTGGTGGCTGATGAAATCGCCACCATCGGTATCACCGATTTTGCCCAGGACCAGTTGGGTGATGTGGTTTTTGTCGAGTTGCCGGAAGTCGGTGATCAGCTGGAAACCGGCAAGCCGCTCGGTGTTGTGGAATCGGTCAAAGCGGTGTCGGATGTGTATGCGCCGCTCAGCGGCGAAGTGGTGGAGATCAACAGCGCGCTGCCGGATGAGCCGGAAATGCTCAACACCTCACCCTACGAAGATGGCTGGATGATCAAAATCAAGCTGGCCGACCCCGCTGAGCTGGACGGCTTGATGGACGCGGCCGGTTATCAGGATTTTCTTGAGCAGGACTGATTGCAGCCCCTCACATCTTTTCTACTGCACTGATCAGAGCTTTCTGATGAGAGGTTTTTATGCGCTATCTCCCGCACACTGATGTGGATATCCGGGAGATGCTGGAGACGATCGGCGTCGCCGAGATCGACGACCTGTTCTCCGGTATCCCCGAGGATTGCCGTTTACAATCGCCCCTGAATCTGCCGGCGGCCCTGTCCGAAGCGGAGTTGATGACGGTATTGCGGAACCTGGCAGAGCAGAACGCCAAGGTTTCTGATTGGGACTGTTTTTTAGGCGGTGGAGCCTATAACCACTTTATCCCCGCCGTGGTCGATCATCTGGTCAGTCGCAGTGAATTCTACACCGCTTACACCCCCTATCAGCCGGAAATCAGTCAGGGAACGTTGCAGGCCATTTTCGAATTCCAGACCATGATCTGCCAGCTGACCGGGATGGATGTTGCCAATGCCTCGATGTATGACGGCGCTTCGGCGTGTGCCGAGGCGGCTCTGCTGGCTTTACGGACCGGCCGCAAGCGGGACAAGGTTCTGCTCTCCGCAGCATTGCATCCACAGTACCGGGCGACGGTGGCAACCTATTGTCGTTATCTGGATGTCGAGTTGATCGACGTGCCGACTTGACCGATGCACGGCAGTTGATCGCTCTGCTGGATGATCGGGTTGCGGCCGTGATCGTCGGCTATCCGAACTATTTCGGCCAGATTGAAGATCTGCAATCACTCGCCGATGCGGCGCACGCGGCCGGGGCCAAACTGATTGCCACCGTTGCCGAGCCGCTGGCGCTGGGACTGTTCAAATCCCCCGGTGAGCTGGGGGCTGATGTGGTGGTCGGTGAAGGCCAGAGCTTCGGGATCCCACTCTCCTTCGGCGGCCCCGGCATCGGTTTCTTCGCCGTCAGACAGAAGGATATGCGGGCCTTGCCCGGCCGGCTGGTCGGGGAAACGGTCGATCAGGATGGCAAGCGCGGCTTTGTCCTGACCCTGGCCACCCGGGAACAACATATCCGCCGGGAAAAGGCGACCTCCAATATCTGCTCCAACCAGGGCATGTGCACCCTGATGGTCGGTATCTTCCTGGCCTTGCACGGCAAGCAGGGGCTGCGCAAACTGGCGGAGCTCAACTATGCCAAGGCCGCTTACGCCAAGCAGCAGATCGCCGATCTTGCCGGGTTTGAGCTGGCATTCCCCGGAGAAAGCTTCAACGAGTTTGTCGTTCGTTGCGACGAACCGATTGCTGAGTTGCAGCAGCGTCTCGAGCGGGAGGGAATTCTGCCCGGGGTCGCGCTGGCAGCCGACTATCCCGAACTGGCCGACGGCCTGCTGATCTGCGTAACCGAACAGAACAGTCGTGAGCAGATCGATCGACTGGTCACCGCCCTGGCAGGAGGCAAATCATGAACCGTACAGACAGCCGCGGGCTGGTTCTCGATGAAAAACTGCTTTTTGAACTGACCGATCCCGGTCGCATCGGTTACAGCCTGCCGCCGTGTGACGTACCGGAAGCACAGCCGGCGAGCAAACTGACCCGTGTGGAAATCACTGATTTCCCGGAACTCTCCGAGGTTGATGTCGTGCGCCACTACACACGCCTGTCAACTTGGAACTATGGCGTCGACAGCGGTTTTTACCCGTTGGGCAGCTGTACTATGAAGTACAATCCCAAGGTTAACGAGCAGGCCGCCCGCCTGCCCGGGTTTGTCGAGCTTCACCCGCAGGCGCCGGATCATCTGGCTCAGGGAGCTCTGGCCTTGATGTATGCCCTGCAACAGGAGCTGGCAGAAATTTCCGGTTTTCCCGCCATCACCCTGCAACCGGCCGCTGGAGCCCATGGTGAATTCACCGGGATGATGATGATCCGCGCCTGGCACGAGGCGCAGGGGAATCAGCGCCGTAAGGTGATTATCCCGGATACCGCACATGGCACGAATCCCGCCTCCGCGGCGCTCTGTGGATTTGAGGTCGTTCCGGTCAAATCGGATGGCGTGCTCAGTAAAGAGGCGGTCGCCGAGGTGATGGATGACAGCGTTGCCGCCCTGATGGTGACCAACCCGAACACCCTCGGCCTGTTCGAAGCGGATATCCGGGCGATCTGTGACCTGGTACACGAGCGCGGCGGGCTGGTTTATTGCGACGGCGCCAACCTGAACGCCCAGATGGGGATCAGCCGCCCGGGTGACATCGGCCTCGATGTGATGCACTTCAACCTGCACAAAACCTTCGCCACCCCGCACGGCGGCGGCGGCCCCGGTGCCGGTCCGGTCGGGGTGGTGGAAAAACTGCGGCCCTTCCTGCCGGTGCCGATCGTTATAAAAGAGGGAGAACAATTTCGTCTTGACTACGACCTCAAACAGTCGATCGGGCGCGTCAAAGGCTTCACCGGGCACTTTGGAATTCTGGTGCGGGCTTACAGTTACATTCTGTCGATGGGCGGCGAAGGTTTGAAACGGGCGACGGAAATGGCGGTGTTGAACGCCAATTACATCCGTGCCCGCCTGGAGGGGAGTTACGATCTGCCTTACAAGCAGCGTTCTCTGCACGAAGTTGTCTTCTCCGAAGCGGCGCTGGAGAACGGCTGTCACACGCTGGATGTCGCCAAGCGGTTGATCGATTATGGCTATCATCCGCCGACCATCTACTTCCCGCTGGTGGTCCATGGTGCCTTGATGATTGAACCGACCGAGACCGAGAGCAAGCAGGTGCTGGACGAGTTCTGTGACGCCCTGCTGCAGATTGCGCAGGAGTCGAAACAGACTCCCGAACTGCTCAAACAGGCTCCGGTACGGGCCAGGGTCAGGCGGATGGATGAAACGAGCGCCGCCCGCAAACCGAAATTGCGCTGGTTGAAAGACTGATTCAGCGCGGTCGGCCGTAAATATATTTTCCGCTGATCCGGTAGCGGAAATTGGCCATGATTTTCAGCTTCGGGTAGGGGTAATGTCTGCCGAGCGGTCCGAACGGGGCCGCTCGGTAAACCGCCTGGATCGCTTCGAAATCCAGGATGTCGGAGCCACTGCTTTTTATCAGCTCGACATCGAGCAGCTTGCCTTTCGTATCAACCGTTATTTTCAGCAGCAGGGTCCCCTGTAGCTCTTTTTCTATCGCTTCCCGCGGGTAGTTCCAGACTCCTTCGATCTGGTTGCGAAAGCGCCGGAAAAAGGAAATCAACATCCCACGTTCCAGGTTCAGCCAGACGGTATCCCCCTCGTTAACATCCTCCCGTTGTTTAATTTTTTCCTGCGCGGCACGTTCGGCGGCAGAAAGTCGGCTGAGCGTGTCCGGTGTCAGTTGCGTCAGCTGCTCCAGTGAAGGCAGCGGCTTTGTTGCCTCAACAGCAGGTTGTTGAGACGGTCGCGGCTCAACCGCTTTGCGGGGGCGGGGCGGGGTTTTATCCGCCGGCAGCCGGTTGTTCTGCGGTCGACTTTTCTGCTTGGCGAGTGTTGCCGATTTACGCTTGGGCGGGGTGGGGCGGGCAGCTCTGGTCAGTGGCGGCTTTGCGGTCTGGTCACGAAAATCCTCCCCCTTCGGGGCCATTTCTTTTGCAACCTTTTGATTCTCTGCCGCCAGCCGGGATCTTTGTTTCGGCGGTTCCGCTGTCGGGTGGCGCGGCTTCTGGTCCAGTTCGTATTCCTTTGGTTTTGGCTTTGTCGGTCTGTCAACCAGTTGAACCATTGTTGGCTTCTGTCGTTGGGTCGCCAGGTTGTCGGAGCTCAATTTCGCGTAGAGGAAAAGAAAGGCGACCAGCAGGTGCAAAAGGAGCGATAAAATCAGGCAAATAACCAACAGTGTCGGGCGATCTTTACCTCTGTTCATAATGAATGGGCCGGAAGAGTTCATAGGTTGGGGATTATAGCGGGAGTTGCTTCCGGCTGCCAGTCCGATACTGACTTTAAAAATGAAAAAGCGATTGACCGTTACTTTGGCCATTGGGTATAAACGGGACTATTCATTTGCAGATCTCGAATTACTCGGGATTTATTTATTCAAATCGTGTTTTATTGGAGACGAACCCAGCGTAAAGTGAAGGAGGAATTTAATGCACCTCGTAGAACAGATTAAGGCAAAAGCACGGCAGAATTTACAGACGGTGGTCCTGCCGGAAGGTTACGATGACCGGATGGTGGAAGCTTCGGCGAAGATTGTCGCTGCCGGACTGGCCAAGGTTGTGTTGCTCGGTAATCAAGCGGCACTCAATGCCAAGGCCGCCGAATCAGGCGTCTCGTTGACCGGTGTCACTCTGATCGAACCGAAGAGCTCTGAACTGCTTGAGGGTTACGCCGATGAGCTGGTTGAGCTGCGCAAGAAAAAGGGCTTGACCCGGGAGCAGGCCGTCGACCTGTTGACCGGTGATGACAACCTGTATTTCGGGGCGATGATGGTGCGTAAAGGTGATGCCGGGGGAGCGGTCGCCGGGGCTTTTAATACCACTGGCGACGTTCTGCGTGCGGCATTTCAGGTGGTCGGCACGGCTCCGGGGATGAAGACCGTTTCTTCCGTCTTTCTGATGGTGACCAGAACCCCGGAATTCGGTGAAAACGGTGTCCTCTGTTTTGCCGATTGTGCCGTAAATCCGAACCCTGATGCGCAGGCGCTGGCGGAAATCGCCGTCAGTACCGCGGCCAGTTGCAAAAGTTTCCTCGGGGTTGATGCCCGGGTCGCCATGCTCAGTTTTTCGACCAAGGGCAGCGCCGCACATGAAGATTGCGACAAAGTGCTCAAGGCGCTGGAAATTGCCCGGGAACTGGCCCCGGACCTGGCGATTGATGGTGAACTTCAGGCCGACGCGGCGCTGATTCCAAGGGTCGGCGACAAAAAGGCTCCCGGCTCCCCGGTCGCTGGAAACGCCAATACGATCGTTTTTCCCGATCTGGATGCCGGGAATATCGGTTATAAGCTGGTTGAGCGGCTCGCCGGTGCGGAAGCGGTCGGACCGATTATTCAGGGCCTGGCCAAGCCGGTCAATGATCTGTCGCGCGGCTGCTCGGTCGATGATATCGTCAATGTTGCGGCAATCACTGCGGTACAGGCACAGGGCTGATTTCACAATACATTTTACTGTGGAATCTGGTTGACGAGCGGGGAACGGTTGCAGGATATCGTTCCCCGTTTTTCATTCTTTGCCCTTAATTGCGGGAAATGTATATGTTTTTTACATTAAAGAATTATCTTTTGTTGAACGATATGTTAACATCATGAGCCATGCCAAGCTATTTGTGTAAAATCGGAACGGCTGACGGTCGAGTGGTCGTGAGACAGCTCGATTCCACGTCAAAAGAGCAGTTGAAAGAAAATCTGCAGGAACAAGGGTTCTACGTTTTTCAGATTCGCCGTAAATCATTTCAGCTTTTTTCCGGTCATGAGCAGCAAATCGGCCGTTTGAGTGGTCGGCGTTTCCTCTCTTTTAACCAGGAGTTGCTGGTTCTGATACGTTCCGGCCTGCCGATTGTTCAGGTCCTCGATACGCTGATCGAGCAGCTGGAGTCGAGCCGTTTTCGTGATGCCCTGACCGATATCCGGGAGGATATCAAAGGCGGCGGGGTCTTGTCGGATGCTTTCGCTAAATTTCCGCGCTTTTTTCCGCCACTTTATGTGGCATCGGTCAAGGCCGGTGAGAAGACCGGAGATCTGCCCGAGACGTTGGCGCGTTTCATGCTTTATCAGAAACGGGTTGAGGCCATTCGCGCCAAGGTTCGCAGTGCGTCTTTTTATCCCCTGCTGCTGACTGCGGCGGCATTTCTGGTGGTTATGTTCCTGATGATTTATGTCGTGCCGACCTTTACCCAGGTTTATGCCGACGCCAACGTCGAGTTACCCCTTCTGACGCAGCTGCTGATCGGTTTTTCCCAGCTGTTGAAAGATTTCTGGTATCTGCTGCTGCTGGTTGTTGTTGGTCTGCTGACCGCGATAAAACTGCTGCTGCGATCTTCGCGAGGACGGTTCAGAATCGACAAGTTCTTGCTTAGACTGCCCTTTTTCGGCGCCCTGAAAATTGACTATGCCCTGACCGGATTCTGCCGGACCCTGGGGACGACTCTGGCCAGTGGCACACCGCTGGTGCCGGCGATGAAGATGTCCCGTGGGACGTTGAATAATCTCCGCCTGGAAAAAGAGATGGTGCAGGGGATTCGACGGGTCGAAGAAGGGACCTCGCTGTCTGATTCGTTGGCCCGGACCGGATTTTTTCCCTCCCTGGCGCTGCGCATGATCGGTGTCGGTGAAACCTCCGGTGCACTGACCGAGATGCTGGGAGATATCGCCGATCATTACGAAAGTGAGGTCGAACGTCGGCTGACAAGGCTGACCACCATGATTGAACCGCTCTTGATGATGACGATGGGCCTGCTGATCGCTTTTATCATCATCGCCATGTATATACCGATCTTCCAATTGGCCGGCACCATCAGCTGAATCTGAGGATATACCGACAGCATGAAGTATCAACGCAAAATGATCGGGAGAATTCTTGTCGATATGGGGGCGATCACTGCCGCCGAAATCGACCTGATTCTGGAAAAATTACAGGTCAGTGGAAAAAACTTCGGTTCAACCGGTATCAGCGAGGGGTTATTCACCGAAGAGGAACTGGCCCAGGCATTGGCGACTCAGTTCCAGTATGATTATGTCGACTTGGAAGATCAGGTGCTCGATCCGGAGCTCCTTTCGATGTTACCGACCGACGTGCCGATAAAATACAATCTGGTCCCGCTTGAGCTTAACGATGATACGTTGGTGGTGGCGATTGCCGACCCTACAGACGTGGTGGCGATCGATCATCTCGAGTTACAGCTCGGTTTGTCGTTGCAGCTGAAAATTGCCTCACGCAGCCAGATCGAGCGGCTTATTGAGCGCGGTGCCGGTTCTCAGCGGGTTCTGCGGGAAGCCTCTGAGGATTTCAAGCTGCAGCTGATCAAAGAGACCGACCGGGGGGATGAGGTTCTTTCGATCGAAAAGTTGACCGCCGATACCAGCCCGATTATCCGTCTGATCGATTCTACCCTGTTTGATGCCCTCAACAAGCGTGCCAGCGATATTCATATCGAGGCAACCGGCGAAGGTGTGGTGATTAAATACCGCGTCGATGGGGTGCTCTACCAGGCGACTGAAACCATCGACGGACGATTCCAGAGTCCGATTATTTCGCGTATCAAGGTGATGAGTGAGCTTGATATCTCCGAACGGCGCATTCCTCAGGACGGCCGTTTCAAGGTGCGGATGGGGAACAAGTCAATCGATTTTCGAGTCTCGATCATGCCGACATGGTGAGGACGCGGTTATCCGGATTCTCGATAAGGAATCGATTGCGACCGACATGCAGGGCTTGACCCTTGAAGCCCTTGGTTTCGCCGCGCATGTGAGGGAGCGGATGCGCGGCCGGATTCGTGAGCCCTACGGGATGGTGCTGGTGACCGGGCCGACCGGCAGCGGCAAGACCACGACTCTCTATGCGGCGCTCTCCGAGATCAATTCTGTTGAAGAGAAGATCGTCACCATCGAGGATCCGGTCGAATACCAGGTCAAAGGGGTGGTACAGATTCCGGTCAACGAGAAGAAGGGTTTGACCTTCGCTCGTGGGTTGCGCTCGATTTTACGCCACGATCCGGACAAAATCATGGTTGGCGAGATTCGTGACCCGGAGACGGCGCAGATCGCCGTACAGTCGGCCTTGACCGGGCATCTGGTTTTTACCACCGTTCATGCCAATAACGTGTTTGATGTGCTGGGCCGGTTTCTGCATATGGGCATTGATCCCTATAATTTTGTCTCCTGCCTGAACTGTGTCCTGGCCCAGCGTCTGGTCCGGGTGCTCTGCACGCACTGCAAACACCCGGTCAGTCATCCCCCTGAAGTGTTGCGCAAATATGGTCTGAGTGAAGAGCAGTGTGCTACCGCTGATTTTCATGATGCGAAAGGCTGTAAGGAGTGTAACGGTCTGGGCTATATCGGTCGGAGTGCGATCGTCGAACTGTTGGAAATGAACGACGAACTGCGCGAGCGGATTGCGGAAAAAAGCCCGGTCTCCGAATTGAAAAAACTGGCCCGTGATAACGGCACCATTTTTCTGCGGCAATCTGCGCTGGAAAAAGTTCTGCGCGGTGAAACCACCTTTCGCGAGATCGATCGCGTGACTTTTGCGGAGGTTTGATTCACGTGCTACGACGCAACTATCTGGGATTGGAAATCAGCCGGGGGGGCTTGCAGGCGATTGCGCTGCAACGCCGTGGTTCCGGCGTCGCCCTGAGCGGAGGGCAGACCCTGCGATTCGGCGAGGGAGTCCTGTTGCCGACGGTCCTCAAAGCGAATGTCCGCCAGCCGGAACAGTTTGTCGATGCCGTTCGTGAAGTCCTGTTGCCGCTGGCAAAGCGGGAAAAAAGACTGGCTGTCGCCTTGCCCGATGCCGCCGGACACATTTTTCTGCTCGATATTGAGACCCCGTTCAAGAGCCACGCGGAAGGTCTGGAGATTGTTCGCTGGCAATTGAAAGACTTACTGCCGGCTCAGCTGCTGCGCAGTGTTATCGATTATCAGGTTCTTGAAAGACGGGAGTCCGGGAATCGGCGGGTGTTGGTTTCGGTGCTCGCTGAGGAGGTCTTGAGACAATATGAAGATCTTCTGGAAAGGGCCGGATTTGCCGCGGCACTGGTCGATTTCCGGGCTTTGAATCTCTATAATGCGTACCGTTCGCGGATCGATCTGGGGGCCAAATTTATTCTTGTCGGGGTGGACGATCAGCAGCTCTGTATGCTTGCTTTTGAGAATCACCTGCTGGATTTTTGTCGCACCAAAACGGTTCCGCAGGACCCGGAGAAGATTTTCCAGGAGCTTAACCGCTCGATGGTCGGGTATCGCCGGGCTCACCCCTCTTTCGCTCGTTCGACGGTGCACTTGCATACCAGTTGGGAGCAAACGGATGAGTTGCTGGATGCCGTTCATTCAGCTTTTGAACGGGAGGTCAAACTG
>JAADGW010000235.1 GCA_013152145.1 Deltaproteobacteria bacterium | reverse complement strand
GCAACCTATAGCCAGTTAAAAGGGTAATGATGAACCATTTTGATCTTCCCGCCGGATTTCGTTTCGCCGCGACGGCGAGCGGGATAAAACGTTCGGGGAAACTGGATCTGGCATTGATCTGTTCGGACCGGCCCGCTTCGGTCGCCGGGGTTTTTACCCGCAACCGGGTGACTGCTGCCCCTTTGCAAGTTTGTCGACCGCGGATTGCTGCCGGTCGATGTCAGGCGATATTGATTAACAGTGGTAACGCCAACGCTTGCAGCGGCGAGCAGGGGCTGCAGGTTGCGCGTCAAAGCAGCAGTATTCTCGCGCAACAACTGTCGATAGCGGAGGAGCTGGTCGCGGTTGCCTCGACCGGCGTGATCGGTGAGCAGCTGCCCCTCGCTCCCTTCGAGCGGGGCATCCCGGAGTTGGTCAAAGCCCTTGCCGGTGATCAGGCTTCAGCGGTTGCCGAAGCGATCATGACGACCGATGCCTATTCGAAGCTGGCCTCGGCGCGGATTGAAAATCCGGACGGTGCCTATCACCTCCTCGGGCTGGCCAAAGGGGCGGGAATGATTCACCCCGATATGGCCACCATGCTCGGTTTTGTGTTGACTGATGCGGCCGTTGCCCCCGCACTGCTGGACAGCGCTTTGCGCCGGGCGGTACAGAACAGCTTTAACTCGATCACGGTTGATGGTGATACCTCAACTAACGATATGGTGCTGCTGTTGGCCAATGGCGCCAACGGTGCGGCCGCGATTCAGCCCGGGACCGCTGCTGCTGAGCAGTTCTGCCGGCACCTCGAACGGGTGCTGCTCGACCTGGCAAAGATGATTGTGCGTGACGGTGAAGGGGCCACCAAACTGGCCGAAATCCGGGTGACCGGGGCGGCCAGTGATGAAACCGCCAGGATTGCCGCAAAGTCGGTCGCCACGTCGACGCTGGTTAAAACCGCCTTCTTCGGTGAAGATGCCAACTGGGGACGGATCATCGCTGCCGTCGGCTACTCGGGAATCGAGGTCGATCAGAACCGCATTGATATCAGTTTTAATCAGGTTCCGGTGACCAGAAACGGCCTGTCGACCGGTTCCGAGTTGGAGGCCCGGGCGACGGAAGTCCTCAAGCTTGATGAGTTCGTCGTGCAGATTGAGTTGCATCAGGGCGCTGGTGCGGCCAGCTATTACACCTCTGATCTCGGTTACGAATACATCAAGATCAATGCCGATTACCGGACCTGACCGCTGCCTGATGAATAACCCCGCCGCTTTGATAGATCATACCCTGCTGAAGCCGGACATGACCGAAGCCCAGGTCCTCTCCCTTTGTGAAGAGGCGGTGGAGCACGGTTTTGCCTCGGTTTGCCTGCCGCCGGCGTTTGTTGCCGTTGCCGTTGATCGACTTTACGGCTCCGCGGTCAGGGTCGGCAGTGTTGTCGGTTTCCCTTGTGGTTATAACAGTCTGCGGCAGAAGATAACAGAGACCGCCGAGTTGGTCGCTCTGGGAGCGGAGGAGATCGATATGGTGATATCGATCGGGAACTTGTTGGCGCGGCGGTTTGACCTGGTGGAGGCGGAAATTGCGCAGGTTGTCCTGGCCGCCGAGCAGGCTCCGGTCAAGGTGATCATCGAATGCTGCTATCTCGATCAAGAGTTAAAGCAGCGGGCCACGGAACTGGTTGTGAACGCGGGGGCGGCCTACGTCAAGACGTCGACGGGGTTTGCGCCGGGCGGCGCCACCGTTGCGGATGTCGCGCTGCTTGTGGCGGTTGCCGCCGGGCGGATCGGGGTTAAGGCCGCCGGCGGAATCCGGGATCTGGACAGCTGTCAGCAGATGATTGTTGCCGGTGCGACACGGATCGGCTCCAGTGCCGGGGTGAAAATCGTGACTCAGTGGTATGAGCGTCAGGACGTTGTGGGGTGAGGTTCCGGCGTGTATTCCTGATGGTGCTGGATGGTGTCGGTGTTGGTGCCTTGCCGGATGCCGCCCGCTACGGAGATCTGGACTCGGCAACCTTGCCGCACGTCGCGGACGCCGTCGGTGGGTTGCGCCTGCCTCAGTTGGCCCGTCTCGGCCTTGACCAGATCGTCGCCGTTGGGGGACGTCAGTTCGGTTCTGTTGCCGCCGGTTATTGGGGGAAAATGGCTGAAAAGAGTCCCGGTAAAGATTCGGTGACCGGCCACTGGGAACTTGCCGGGGTGACTCTCGAACAGCCTTTTGCCACCTTTCCCGATGGCTTCCCCGCTGAAATTATGGATGCTTTTACGGCGGAAACCGGTTTGCTCCCGCTGGGCAATGTTGCTGCCAGCGGTACCGACATTCTCCGCCTGTTAGGCGAAGAGCACCTGCGGACCGGTCGACCGATTGTTTATACCAGTAGCGATTCCGTGTTTCAGATTGCCGCACATGAAGCGAAAATCCCGCCACCGGAGCTTTATGCCATCTGTCGTCAGGTAGAAAAAATCCTGTTTCCATATAATATTTGTCGAGTTATCGCCCGGCCGTTTGTCGGGTCGCACGCCGCTGATTTTCGGCGGACCTCGGGGCGACATGATTTCCCGCGCAAACCCGACCGACCGACCCTGTTGGAGGTGTTGCAAAGGGCCGGGCTGGAAACCTGTGGGATCGGGAAAATCGGCGATCTGTTTGCCGGACAGGGGCTTTCGCTGACCCTGCCGACCGAGAATAATGTTGAAGGTATGCACAAAACGCTGAGGGCGGTTGATGAAATAAAATGTGGTCTGGTCATGACCAATCTCGTCGATTTTGATATGCTCTACGGGCATCGACTTGACGCGGTCGGGTTTGCCGCCGCGCTGGTGGAGTTTGACAACTGGCTGCCGCAGTTCTGCCGTCGATTAACGGCAGACGATCTATTGATTATTACTGCCGACCATGGTTGTGATCCGACGACTGCGGGGACCGATCATTCCCGCGAGTATGTGCCGCTGTTGGTCTGGTCGCCGGCATTGAAGGGTTCGGGAAATCTGGGGATTCGCCAATCCTTTGCGGATGTCAGCGCCACTGTGGCGGAAAACTTTTCTCTCAATTTTAATTCGGGAGGAAGCTTTCTCGCGGAGCTTGGATAGCCTCGAACTGTCACTATCTGTTTCTATTTTATGTGGAGACTGCAGATGTTAAAAAAAATTCTGATATTATTGGTTGTTTCCGGCCTTTTGGCTTGGACGGCGGCAGCGTCGACCCTGCGGGTTGCCGATGCCGCGATTACCACCGCGATTAAACAGCAGATGCCGGTCGACCGGCTTGAGTCTTTCCCCGCCGGTTATGGCAAACTGTTCTGTTTTACCCGGATCGTCGGGGCTAAGAAGGCGACTCACGTGACCCACGTCTGGTATTATCGGGATGATGAGCTGGCCAGGGTGGATTTGCCGGTCGGTTCAGCTGATTGGCGAACTTATTCCTCAAAACGGTTTCTTCCCCAGTGGGCTGGACCATGGCGGGTGGTCATTCTTGATGAGGATGGTCGCCAATTAGCAACGGTTCCCTTTGTCCTTGAATAAATGGACGACAAAAAAAGGCGACCTCTGCAGAGGCCGCCTTTTTTCGTAACTCATGTTGCCCGGGCTTATTTCTTTTTATTACTGCGGGCAGCCCGTGCTTTGGCGAGGTTGTCTGCCAGGCCGCGGTCGATAGCCATCTGACGGCGGCTCTCGGAATAGCTTTTGGCGGCGAGTGATTGGCTGCGGGGAATATCAAATTTCTTACGATATTCAGAGGCCGTCATGTCGTGGGAGGTCTTCAGATGTCGAGACAGGGTTTTAAAGCCTTTCCCGCAGATCATGCAATAGATCTTCTCCTTACCGAAGGCTTTTTTTCGTGAAACAGCTGGAGTTTCTTCAGCCGATTCTGCTTCATCTGTATATTCACCTTTTTCCAGTGCAGCGAGAGTCGCATGAACTTCACCCAACTCTGTAATCAGTTCCTCTTTGGTCATCGGTGTTGTTGATGCGTGTGCAGCAATAATTTCTGCAGCCATTTCCATGATAGTTGTCATTGATATTCTCCTTATTGGGGTGGATGGTTGATTTTCAATAATTCACATTCGCCCCTCCTTAAGAGCAATTGGTGATACTTTAAAGCCTGAAATGGAATGAAAATCAAGAACAAAATGAAAGTTTAGTCGTTTGAGAATTATTTTTTGATATTTTATCCAAATAACAGGTATGTTTTATCCAGCAGCTGATAAGAATAACGGTCTTTTTTTATCAGACTTCCTGTTCTTTTTCAAGCCGGATGGTTCTGTATGGAAATCAGAGAAGTAATAGAACAACGTGAAGCAGAAACACTTTCGCCGAATGCGTGTCTCAGCATGAATTCACGCGGCAGAAGACAACCGTGTCGGTCATGCACGATACGGACGGTGTTCCAGCATGATCGTGATCGAATTCTGCACAGTAAATCCTTTCGGCGGTTGAAATATAAGACTCAGGTGTTTTTATCTCCCGAAGGGGACCATTATCGGACTCGCCTGACGCATACGCTTGAGGTTTCCCAGGTTGCCAGAACGGTTGCCCGCGCCCTGGGCTTGAATGAAGACCTTACTGAGGCTGTCGCGCTGGGGCATGACCTTGGGCACACCCCGTTTGGTCATGCTGGAGAAAGAATTCTGAATGAGCTGGTCTCCGGAGGTTTTCATCACGTTAAGCAGAGCCTGCGGGTTGTTGATATCCTGGAGAAGGACGGCCGGGGGTTGAATCTGACCTATGAAGTCCGCGACGGAATTCGCAAACATTCAAAGGGACGTGGTGGGCTGTTGACACCGGGGCCTGATTCATCTGCTTCTACTCTCGAAGGGCAGGTTGTTCGGCTGGCGGATATTATCGCCTATGTCAGCCACGATCTTGACGATGCGATTCGCGGCGGAGTGATCGCCGCCGGGGATGTGCCGCGGGAGATCTCCCGGGTGGTCGGTTTAAAACATTCACGGCGGATCGATTGTATGGTGCGCGATCTGATCGGCGAGTCGCTTCAGGGGGAGGTTTTGCGCATCCGGCTTTCCGCGGAAATGGATGAAGCGATTCGAGCGCTGCGGAGTTGGTTGTTTGAGCACGTCTATCGTATCGATTGTGTTCAGGATGATTTTGCCAAGGCCTCGCATCTGCTGCGTGAACTGTTTCTCTATTTTATGGACAACGAGGACAGTTTTTTACGGCACGGCGGTCGCCGCCTGGAGGACGACAGTCTGGAAGTTTCAGTGGCGGATTTTATCGCCGGAATGACCGATAGATTTGCCTTGTCACTCTATAATCAGATCTTTTTACCGCAACCCTGGAAGGTTGTCTGATGGTCGGTAACTTATTGAATTTCCCAAGGGAAAGGCTTGACAGTGGGTATTTGCTGTGCTAGCGTTAACGGCGCTTTATGTGTAAAAGTCAAGGTATTCCGTCCGGTTTGAGGTTTCATGATCCAGCCCACTGGCAGAGCGCTGATTTTTCGTCTCGGTGAGACCGGTTTCTTTTTAGATCTGGCCTGGGTTGTTGAGATCTGTGAACAGTTTGCAGAGTGTTTTGATTCCGGTCGTACCGATCTGGAGCGGAGGATTGTCGGGGCGCTCTTTTTTCGTCAGACCTACATCCCTGTTATTGACCCGGCTCTGCACCTCAACATACAATCGCAGCTTGCTGCAACAGATAAGACCGCTTTGATATTGAGAGGGGGCGAGGGGAATTGGGCGTTACTGGTTGATCGGGTCGTCGAAATTTCTCCGGTCGCCAGGCTGCGGCCTTGTGAGCTTCCCTCTCTACTGAAAAAGACGGTCGGCAGCTATTATTCACAGGTCAGCCTCCTGAAAAATGAGCCGATGATTGGTTTTGAGCCGGAACAATACTATGGATCGACACCAGGTGTTACATGATCCGCTATGGACTTTTCTGCCTCGGCCCGGTCAATTACGCAGTCCCACTGTTGCAGTTGCGGAAGGTTGTGCATGCCGATCCGGGCTTTCTGTTGCCGCAATTACCGTCAGCGGTTGCTGGAGTTCTTGTTGATGAAGGGCGGCTGGTGCCGCTTCTGCGGTTGGCCTTTTTATCCGGGGGCAGTGAATCGACAGTCCGGCAGGCTGAGTACAAAGTGATTGTCGAATCGGCAGGCGGCAGGATTGCTCTTCCGGCGGTGCTGGTTTGTGGAGTTGTTGCAGAAAACAAAGGAGCATTGCTGGTTTCTGAAGAAAAGCAGATCCCTGGTATTATTGGAATCTTTAACTATCAGGGCCAAGAATTTAACGTTCTGGATATCGATTTTTTGGCCATAGAGATGACCCGACGGGTCTGAAAAAAAGCCTGATATCGATGGTGCGAGGAGGCATCAATGACAAAAAAGCTGCTGCTTGCTGATGACAGTATTACTATTCAGAAAGTCATCGGTATCATCTTCGCGACAGAAGATTACCAGCTACTCGTGTGTGATGATGGAAATAAGGCCTTCGACAAGGCGTTAGAGGAATACCCGGATCTGGTGATTGCCGATGTTTCAATGCCGGGCCGGGATGGCTTTGAGCTTTGTCAGGCGATCAAGAGCGAACCCCGTCTGGCACATACTTCCGTCCTGTTGCTGCCGGGAACCTTTGATCCTTTTGATGAGAACCGGGCGCGGACTGTCGGTGCTGATGGCTGGTTGACCAAACCGTTTGAATCGCAGGCCCTGCTCGATAAAGTTGCTCAGCTGCTTGAAACTGTGCCGGTCCGGTTGGCTGCCACAGAAGAACCATCGTTTGCTGAAGCTCCCGAGCTTGTTGTTGAGGGGCAGAAACCTGTGGTCGACGAGGTGACTCTGGGTTTGGATGAGGTCGAAGAGTCAGCTGCTGAGTCGATAGCGGAAGAGTCGCCGGATGATATCTGGGACGCCGTGTCGTTTGAAGAAGAAGACCTGCAACCGTCTGCCGAGATACTTTCGGATACTGAAGAATTCACCGTGATTGAAAGGCTTACCGAGGAGCTTTCCGCCGCATCGGTCGCAGCCCCTTCTTTTGAGCCCACGGAAGAGCTACCGTTGGCCGGTAGTTTTGCTGCTGAAGATCGTGCTGAGGAAGAGGCCGTTGAATTCGCTGCTGCGGATGAACCCCTGGAATTAGTGGAAGGGGCCGGACCGGTTGCTGATGAGCCGTTGGAGTTGACGGAAGAGGTGGCGGCAGAACCGGTCGCCGATGAGCCGCTGGAGCTGACGGAAGAGGCGGTGGAAGAACTGGTCATCGACGAGCCGTTGGAGTTGGCAGAAGAGGCTGTGGCGGAACCGGTCGTCGATGCGCCGCTGGAGTTGACGGAAGAGACTATCGTCGCTGCGGGCGAGGAGTTCTCTGACGCTGCCGAGGGGTTCGTAACTGAAGATTCACTTGCTGGGTCCGAATTTGTCGCTGACGACCTGGATGTTGATCTTCCGGTAGGTGAACCTTTGTCTGAGGGAGCGCTGGAGGATGAGGAGGAGATCCTCGACCTGGGTGAAGAAGATATCCTCGAAGAGGGTTTTTCGGACACCGCTGCCGAGGCCGCTGAATTTGTGGCTGAACCGGCCGCAGAGTTAACGGAAGAAGCCCCGGAAACTGAAGCCGCAGCAGATGTTATCGTTGCGGAAGCAGCAGAAGAAGAATCTTATGGGTTCGAAGAGCCGCCGGTTGCTGAGGATTCTGAGCCGGCAGCCGCCACGGTTGTTGAAGAATCGTTTGTGGCGCCGGTTGCCGAAGTGGAAATCGCTCCGCAACCTGTGGCTGCCGAGGATGAAGGCTTCTATTTTGATGCCACTGACGCCGAGGAGGAGATTGAGGACTCCTTTGATGTGCCCGCTGCTGCTTTTGCTGCCGAGTTACCGGTGGCTGAGGCTGAAAAGGTTTCCTTGACGGAGCGGCTGTCGCAGCAGCTTGGAGAGCTTCCGGAAGATGAACTCAAAGAGCTGATTGCCAAGGTTGCCGGCCCGATCATTGAGAAATTGGCCAACGAAATGCTCGAGCAGATTGCCTGGGAGGTGGTCCCCGATCTGGCTGAGTCGATGATCCGCGAAGAAATCCGCAAAATCAGGCAGGGTGCCGAATAGTAGCCCTTTTAACGACTGTGCTTTTCCTTCTGGGGGGAGGCAGGGAGCGCTTGACTTCCTTGCCTCCCCCCTTTATTGTCGCCCCGATATATTGCTGGTCTCATTGGCTTCATGATTAAGGACGCGAAGAAGATGAAAACTGAACTCCCCAAAGCTTACGAACCGGCTCAGGTTGAGCAGAAATGGTTTGATATCTGGGAACAGCGCGGTGATTTTCACGCCGCTGAAAAATCGGCCAAGCCCCCTTATTCCATCGTTATTCCACCGCCCAACGTGACCGGTGTCCTCCATATGGGGCATGCCCTGAATAATACTCTGCAAGATATCCTCTGTCGCTGGAAACGGATGACCGGTCACGAGGTGCTCTGGATGCCGGGGACCGATCATGCCGGGATCGCGACTCAGAACGTGGTGGAAAAACAGCTTGCTGCTGAAGGGAAGGATCGTCACGATCTGGGCCGTGACAAATTTGTCGAGCGGGTCTGGCAGTGGCGCGAGGAATCGGGCGGCCGGATCATCAATCAGCTGAAACGGCTCGGCGCCTCCTGTGACTGGCAGCGGGAACGTTTCACCATGGATGAAGGGCTGTCCAAGGCGGTCCGTGAAGTGTTTGTCCGCTTGTACGATGACGGCTTGATTTATCGTGATAATCGACTGATCAACTGGTGTCCGCGTTGTCACACCGCACTTTCCGATCTCGAGGTCGAACATGAAGATAAGCAGGGCAGTCTCTGGCATCTGCGTTATCCGGTCAAGGACAGCGAGCGGGTGCTGGTGGTGGCGACCACCCGGCCGGAGACGATGCTCGGCGATACTGCCGTTGCGGTAAATCCGGCAGATGAGCGCTATCGTGATCTGATCGGCAAGTCGGTGCTGCTGCCGCTGGTTGACCGGGAAATCCCGATTATTGCTGATGAATATGTCGATATAGAGTTCGGTTCCGGCGCGGTGAAGATTACCCCGGCGCATGACTTTAACGACTTTGAAATCGGCAAGCGGCACGGGCTGGAGATCATCAATGTGCTCGATCCCTCCGGTGTCATCAACGAAAACGGCGGCCCTTATCAGGGGCAGGAGCGTTACGCGGCGCGCGAGAATGTCGTGGCCGATCTGGACGCCCGGGGGTTGCTGGAAAAAGTTGCTGATTATGCCAACGCGGTCGGTGAATGTTACCGTTGCCGGACGATTATCGAACCCTATATGAGCAAGCAGTGGTATGTCGCGGTCGGACCTCTGGCAAAAGAAGCGATCAAGGCGGTTGAGAGCGGCGCCACCAAAATCGTTCCAGCGCAATGGGAAAAGACCTATTACGAATGGATGTACAACATTCAGGACTGGTGTGTCAGTCGGCAGATCTGGTGGGGACATCGAATCCCGGCCTGGTATTGCGATGACTGCGGGGAAATCACCGTCGCTCGGCAGGATGCCAGCAGCTGTAAGCACTGCGGTAGCACTCATCTGCATCAGGAGACTGATGTTCTCGATACCTGGTTTTCTTCGGCCCTATGGCCGTTTTCAACCATGGGTTGGCCGGATCAGACCCCGGCATTACAGAAGTTCTATCCGACCAGTTGTTTGGTGACCGGGTTCGACATCCTCTTCTTCTGGGTTGCCCGGATGATGATGATGGGGCTCAAATTCATGGATCAGGTGCCTTTTAAAGAGGT
>JAADGW010000200.1:9844-17894 GCA_013152145.1 Deltaproteobacteria bacterium | reverse complement strand
TTGCATTTTCCCTTCTATTCACGGCTCTTTCCATGTTACAAACCTACTCCGATTGGTGGTTCTGAGGTCGTCACAGACGATAATTCGTTCTGGTCACAGTTCAGAATGGTGGAGTTGATGAGATATTCACGAGTTTACATAGAGTCGGTCGGTTATGAGCTGGCCCCGATTGTGGTGACATCAGCCGAGCTGGAAAGCCGGCTGCACCGATGTATGATGCCCTGCACATCGCCCCCGGACAGCTTGAAGCGCTGACCGGAATCCGTGAGCGGCGTTGGTGGAAACCGAACACGCCGGTTTCACACGGCGCGATCGCGGCGGCCAGGAAATCACTGCAGGAGCGGAATATTTCTGCGGATGAGATCGGCGCGGTGGTTTACGCCGGTGTTTGTCGTGAGCATTTCGAACCGGCGACCGCCTGCCAGGTAGCTGCTGCTCTTGGGGTTAAGGGCAATGTCGCGATCTACGATACCTCCAATGCCTGCCTCGGTGTGTTGAACGGGGTTCTCGATATCGCCAACCGGATAGAACTCGGTCAGATCCGCGCCGGGCTGGTGGTTGCCTGCGAAAGTTCGCGTGAGATCAACGAGATCATGATCAAGCAGATGCTGGATCATCCCTCGATGGAACTTTTCACCACCTCGCTGGCAACCTTGACCGGCGGGTCGGGGGCCGCGGCGGTCTTGTTGACAGATGGTTCTTTCACCCCGTCACGGCGACCCAAGCTGCTTGGCGGTGTTAACATCGCCGACCCGCAACATCACACCCTCTGTCGCTGGGGTATCAACACCGATTCCCCGGAACATCATCTGCCCTATATGCAGACTGACGCTGTTGCCGTAATGAAGTACGGTATTGAACTGGGTAAAAAAACCTGGGACGCTTTTGCCCGCGAGCTGGACCTGACCACGGATAAAATCGACAAGGTCATCTGTCACCAGGTGGGCG
Organism: Deltaproteobacteria bacterium; assembly: GCA_013152145.1. GTDB lineage: Bacteria > Desulfobacterota > Desulfuromonadia > Desulfuromonadales > Geopsychrobacteraceae > Malonomonas. The sequence goes on along the minus strand of JAADGW010000200.1, from coordinate 16,946 downwards.
AAACGCACCAGAAACTGATTCTGCAGACGATCGGGATCTCCGCAGAAAAGGATTTTACCAGTTTTGAGTTTCTCGGTAATATGGGGACCGTCTCGCTGCCGATCACGGCGGCGATCGCCAAAGAGCGGGATTTTCTGCTGCCGGGAGATTTTGTCGGCTTCCTCGGTATCGGCAGCGGTCTGAACTGTCTGATGATGGGAATTCAGTGGTAATGAGCAGATCGTTGATGCAGCGGGAATACCCCTTCGAGAGTCATTACCTGCAGCGGGGCCCGCTCAAATATCATTATCTTGATGAAGGGCAGGGCGACCCGGTGGTCATGCTGCACGGCAATCCCTCCTGGTCGTTTTACTACCGCCATCTGGTCAAAGCACTGCGCTCTGCCTATCGGTTGGTGGTGCCGGATCATATCGGCTGCGGCCTGTCCGACAAACCGGCAGATTCGCTCTATTCGTTCACGCTTGAACAGCGGGTCGATGATCTTGAAGCGTTGCTTGATCAGCTCGACATCAAAAAAAATATCACCCTGGTGCTGCACGACTGGGGCGGGATGATCGGTATGGCGTATGCTGCACGTTATCCCGAGCGGATTGCCCGTCTGGTTATCCTCAATACGGCGGCTTTTCACCTGCCGCAGAACAAGCCCTTGCCGCTGGCACTGAAGATCTGTCGCGACCATCGGTTCGGTCCGTTCCTGGTGCAGGGTTTCAACCTGTTTGCCCGCGGTGCCGCGCGGGTCGGCTGCCAACGAAATCCAATGTCTGCCGAATTGCGTGAAGCCTATTGCAGCCCCTACGACAATTGGCAGCATCGGATTGCCACGCTCCGGTTTGTTCAGAGAATCCCCCTGAAACCGGAAGATCCCGAATATGGCCTGATTACAGCGGTCGAAGAGGGTTTGTCGCGTTTCAGCAAGCTGCCGGTCTGTATCTGCTGGGGGGAGAAAGATTTTGTTTTTGATCAGCATTTCCTGCAGAAGTGGCGAGATTATTTTCCTGCCGCGGAGGTTCATGCTTTCGCCGATTGCGGACATTATATCCTTGAAGATGCCCGGGACGAGGTGATTCCGATCATCAGCAGGTTCCTGGCCGATCATCCCCTCCGGGAAAAAATATCATGACCGCCGCCGCGTTAAATAATATCGCGGCGCACCTGCCGGAGATGGCTCGCCGGCAACCGGATACCCCCGCACTGCATATCCCCACCGGCCGGGATCGGCAATACCAGCAGTACAGTTTTAAACAGCTCGACCAACAGAGCGATCGGGTTGCCCACGCACTGGAGTCGATCGGTATCTGCCGCGGGGTGCGTACCGCATTGATGGTCAAGCCGGGGCTCGAATTTTTTACCCTGACGTTCGCCCTGTTCAAGATCGGTGCGGTGCCGATTCTGATCGACCCGGGGATGGGGCTGAAGAACCTCAAGGTCTGTCTGGGCGAAGCCGAACCGGAGGCTTTTGTCGGTATTCCCAAAGCACATATCGCCCGCCTGCTGTTCGGCTGGAGCAAAACAACCCTCAAAACTCTGCTGACCGTCGGCAAGCGGTCGTTCTGGGGAGGGACGACACTGGAGAGCCTGATCGCCGCAGTTCCGGCGGACCGCAGCTACCGCATGGCGGATACCGACGCAGATGAAGTTGCGGCGATCCTGTTTACCAGCGGCAGCACCGGAGTGCCGAAGGGCGTTATTTACACCCATGGCAACTTTGTCGCGCAGGTTGACCAATTAAAACGGATCTACGATATCCGCCCCGGCGAGGTCGATCTGCCGACCTTTCCGTTATTTGCCCTGTTTGCCCCGGCCCTGGGGATGAGCTCGGTGGTGCCGGTGATGGATTTCACCTGTCCCGGTTCGGTCGACCCGAAGAATATCATCGAACCGATTCAGCGGTTTAACGTGACCACCATGTTCGGCTCACCGGCTCTGATCGACCAGGTCGGCCGCTTCGGTCAGGAGCATAATATTTGCCTGCCGTCGCTGAAACGGGCGATTTCTGCAGGAGCCCCGGTGCCTGCGGCGGTTCTGCAACGTTTTACCGCGATGCTGGCAGACGGTGTTCAGGTTTTTACGCCCTACGGAGCGACTGAATCGTTGCCGGTCTGCTCAATCGGCAGTACAGAAATTCTTGCCGAAACCCGTCTGGCGACAGATCAGGGTAGGGGGGTTTGTATCGGTCTGCCGGTACCAAACATCCAGTTGGAGATCATTTCGATCAGCGATGAGCCGATTGAAAACTGGCAGGACGAACTGAAGGTTGCCGATGGTGAAATCGGCGAGATCATTGTCAAGGGTCCGCAGGTCACCCGTCGTTATTACAACCGTGACACATCGACCCAGCTGGCCAAGATGGCAGATCCGCAGCAGGGCGGTTTCTATCATCGCATGGGCGACCTCGGCTACCGTGACACCCGGGGTCGGATCTGGTTCTGTGGGCGCAAGGCCCATCGGGTCATTTGCGCCGAGCAGACCTTGTACACCATTCCCTGCGAGGCGATATTCACCACTCACGACAAGGTCTTCCGCTCGGCTCTGGTCGGTGTCGGCACGCCCGGCAGTCTGCAACCGGTCATCTGTGTTGAACTGGAACGAGGGGTCAAGCCGGACGAACAAGCGCAAATCCTTCGCGAGCTGCGTGAGCTTGGCCAACAACACGAACTGACCCGCTCGATTCAGCAGTTCCTGGTGCACCCCTGCTTCCCGGTCGATATCCGCCACAACGCCAAGATTTTCCGTGAAAAGCTCGCTGTCTGGGCGCAGGGGAAGCTTTAATGCGGGCGCTGGTGACCGGCGGCGGCGGGTTTCTCGGCAAGGCGATTATCCGCCAGCTGCTCGCCGGGGGCGCAACTGTGCGTTCCTTTTCGCGCCATGACTATCCGCAGCTGACCACGCTCGGGGTTGAACACAGTTGCGGTGATCTCAGTGATTTACCGGCAGTCGAGGCCGCGGTTGCGGGGTGTGATATGGTTTTTCATGTCGCCGCCAGGGCCGGTGTCTGGGGACCGTTTGCGGAATTTTATCAGGCTAACGTGATCGGCACCGAAAATGTCATTCAGGCCTGTCGCCAGCAGGGGGTCAAACGGCTGGTTTATACCAGCTCGCCGAGCGTGGTTTTTGACGGCAACGATATGGCAGGGGTCGACGAATCCGTACCGTACCCTGAGCATTTTCATGCCTTTTACCCGCAAACCAAGGCGCAGGCCGAGCAGCTGGTGCTGGCGGCCAACGACCAGACCCTGGCGACAGTCGCACTGCGGCCGCACCTGATCTGGGGGCCGGAGGACAACCACCTGGTGCCACGCATTCTGGAGCGTGGAGCAAAGGGCGCGCTACGCAGAATCGGCAAGCGATCGTGTTTGGTTGACACCATTTATATCGATAATGCGGCTGAAGCACACCTTCTGGCGGCGGAACAGCTCGATATCGGTTCGGTCGTCGCCGGTAAGGTCTATTTTCTCTCGAATGGTGAGCCCCTGCCATTGTGGGATGTGATCAACCGGATTCTTGCGGCCGGCAAGCTCCCTCCGGTGACTCGGTCTATCTCTCCCGGTCTGGCTTATGCCATCGGCACCCTGTTGGAAAAGGTCTACACTCTCCTGTCTCTGCCGGGAGAACCGCGCATGACCCGGTTTGTCGCCCGGGAACTTTCCACGGCACACTGGTTTGATCTCGGTAATGCGCGCCGAGACTTCGGCTATTCTCCAAAAATCAGCATTGATGAGGGGATGCGCCGCTTGCAGGACTGGCTGGAAAAGAGCTGACGCATGTCTCTGTCGATCAGTTGTTGGCAACCCGCTCCGCAACATCTCAATCTTGCTGCCGGACAACTGCATCTCTGGCGTATCCCTCTTGCGGCGACTGAGAAAATCGAACCGCTGAAGGCGCTGTTGAGCGCTGATGAACGCGCGCGGGCAGATCGTTTCGTCGATCCCGCCAAGGGTCGTCAATTTATTTTTTCTCGCAGTTGCTTAAGGCAGATTCTCGCTCGTTATCTGCGGACCGACCCGGCAGCAATCATTTTCTGTTACGGCCGACGGGGTAAGCCATTTTTATCGCTCGAGACGCTGCCGGCGTACTATTTCAATCTCTCCCATTCCGGTCGCTGGCTGTTGCTGGCCGTCACTACGGTCGGGGACGTCGGTGTTGATATTGAACAGCTGGACAGTCAGCTTGATTATCAATCCCTCGCCACACAGTTTTTTACCGCGCACGAACTCAGCCAATTGAAATCCTGCCGGACCAACCGGCGGCGCAGAGAATTCTACCGTCTCTGGACCTTGAAAGAGGCTCGCCTCAAATCGACCGGGGAGGGCTTTTCATCATCAGTTGAACCGTTGTCAAACCCGGTCGATGGTCTGTACCGATCTTTCCCGATCGCTGAAAATTATCTTGCTGCACTGGTCTGCTCTGGAGAAATCACTTCAATAATCCGTTATCAACCTACTGATTAATAATGAAAATAATCATCAATCAAGCCTATGTCTTACTGCCATGCGGGTATGCTATCATTGATGACTGATGCTTCGTAAGGGTGACCGTCGATGAAACGACAAATGATCTTGGCAGGCGGCTGTATTCTCCTTCTGGCTGGCTGGATGAGTGCTTTTCTGATCCGTACCGTTCCGCAGGAGACTGGTATCTACTTCCTGGCTCCGGCGTTACTACTCGGCGTCGGTATGGGCTTGTTGCTTAAATTTTTAAGCGGGATGCGTACAGCGTTCGTTGTCGCGCTAACCGCCTTTGCCTCGATCATGGCCGTCAACCAGATCTTCCCGAGTCACAGTGTGTCCGTCAGCGGATTCATGCAGCGGTTGAAAGAGCAGGTGGAAATGGGCCGGCAGATCCCCCTTGAGGTGCGTGACGTGGATAAAACCGGCCGGTTTGCAAAGCAGCGCAATCTTGCCGCCTTTGCCGATATCCGTGTACAGCTTTTCTCCCGTTTGCCCGGTCCGGCCCGGATGCTGGCGTTTGATTCTCAGGGGCGGCTTTACGTCAGTATCCCAAAGTTAGGGGCGATCTATCAACTCACCGACAACGATGGCGACGGCTTTGCTGACCAGCCGGTCCTCTATCATGTCGGGTTGGATCGTCCTTCCGGACTGCTCTGGCAGGGTGATCGGCTCTACGTTGCTGAACCCTCCCGTTTGCTGCAACTGCGGGATGTCGATCAGGATAATCAGGTGGATGAGGTCAAGGTTGTGGTCGCCGGTTTGCCGGATGATGGCGGCCATTGGACCCGCAGTCTGGCCGCGGGGGCGGACGGCTATCTCTACCTGTCGGTCGGCTCTCGCTGCAATGCCTGTGAAGAAGCGGACCCGCGCCGGGCAAGCGTGTTGCGGATCGATCCGGCAAGCGGTGCGACGACACTGTTCGCCAAAGGCTTGCGGAACACGGTCGGGCTGGCGTTTGCGGCTGATGGGAAAACGCTTTGGGGCAGTGATAACGGTCGCGACATGCTGGGTGATAATCTGCCGCCGGATGAGATTAATCAGATTATCTCCGGCGCGGATTATGGGTGGCCGTACTGTTACGGCGATCGAATCCCCGATCCGGAGCTGAGCAGCCGCGGCCGCTGTGAACAGACCCGGTCGCCGGCGGTCGAATTGCCGGCGCACTCGGCACCGCTGGGAATTACCTTCGGGGACCGGCTCAAGGCCCCGGACGAATTTCGCAACAGTCTTTATGTCGCCCTGCACGGTTCCTGGAATCGTCGCCAGCCGACCGGTTACAAGTTGATCCGCATCCCGTTCAATTCCGGACGGCCGAGCGATAGCGGCAGAGAATTCCTGGCCGGTTGGCTTCGGGATGGCAAGGCCTGGGGGCGTCCGGTTGCGCCGCTGGTCGGGCCGGATGGAAATCTTTATCTGAGCGACGATCGTGCCGACGTCATCTACCGGATCAGCTGGAATTTACAGGAGTAATATCGTGCGCTACCTGTTATTGATGTGTATTTTCTGCTTTCTGCCGTTACAGGCTTTCGCCGAAGTAAAACTGATTGAACTGCAACATCGAGCCCCGGCCGAGTTGCTCAGTCAGGTTCGAGGCCTGCTGGACAAGAACGAAAAAGTGCAGGCGGCCGGCAATCACCTGATCCTGATCGCTGACGGTGAATCGCTGCTGGCGGCGGAAAAGTTGATCGCTCTGCTCGACGTACCGCAGGTAAACCTGCTGATTCAGGTCAGGCAGACGGCGGAACTTCAGCGCGCCGGCAAGGAGATTGCGGCGAGCATCCATTATGGTAACAGTTCCGGACTGTCAACGGCCGCCGGGACCGGATTCCGGTACGGCAACTCGACCGCCACTCAAGAACAGACCCTGCGCCTGGTTGTCGGCGGGAGAGGTTTGATTGAGGTCGGGCGGGAGATCCCCTTTACCGAACAGTGGTCGGCGGTGACCGGAGATATCAGCGGCTATGCGGAAAAAACCGCCTATAAAACCATTGCCACCGGTTTCTGGGTTTATCCGCTCAAGCTGCTTGGGGATAAGGTTCTGGTCGAGGTTGAACCTTACATCAGTGCCGTAGAAAAAACCGCCGAGCATGATCCACCGCGAATCAATTACAGTCGGCTGCGAACCCGCCTGCTGGTGCCGCTGGCTCAATGGTATCCGTTGGGGAGCCAGTTGAGACAGCGGGATAAGCTCAGCCGGGCGATTGTTTCCTGGCACAGCAGTAACGGTCAGGCTGAGCGGGAGTTACAAATAAGAATTGAATTGGCAGACTGATTTTTCTTGACACCCCCGAACCGATTTGGTACTTGAATGCCCACGCCAGACCGGCATGACGGCCCCGTCGCCAAGTGGTAAGGCAGAGGTCTGCAACACCTTTATCAGCAGTTCGAATCTGCTCGGGGCCTCCAAGAAATCCAGAGTGCCAGCCTCAACGGTTGGCACTTTTTTTTTCGGTTGCGGATATGGAACTGCTCTCCACACAGATCATTGCCCTGACACTTTTTTTCGGTGCCTTTGCCGGCTTTCTCGCTGGATTACTCGGTATCGGCGGTGGTGTGATCCTGGTGCCGCTGTTTCTCTGGCTGTTCCCCCTCGCCGGAGTCCCGGAGCAACTCGTTGTCCACATGGCCTTTGGTACCAGTCTGGCGACGATTAT
>JAADGW010000200.1:0-9741 GCA_013152145.1 Deltaproteobacteria bacterium | reverse complement strand
TGCCGCCTACGTTCCCGGCCAGCAGCTGAAAATTATTTTTGGCTGTGTGCAGATTATTATTGCCCTGAAGCTGCTTTTCTTTCACCCGTATCTACCACCGGAACGTGAAGACCAACCCCCTTGGCTGTCGCTGTTGCTGGTTGGCCTGGCCGGTGGTTTTTTCTCGGCCTTCTTCGGCGTCGGCGGTGGGGTTATCGCCGTTCCCCTGATGCTGATTGTCTTGCAGTTGCCGATCCATATTGCGGTCGGCAACTCGAGTGCCCTGATCGTCGTTTCTTCCTTCGCTGGAACCCTCGGCTACATCCTGCACGGCTTACAACAACCGGTAGCGGTACCATTCTCACTCGGCTATGTTAATCTTCTGGTTGCCGGTGTCGTCGCCCCGATGTCGATAGGCTGCGCCCGGCTGGGCGTTAAGCTGGCGACCCGAACCAGTCAGCAGCACCTGGTGAAAGTTTTTGCCGTGCTGTTGATATTGGTTGGCGCCAAAATTCTTTTCAGCGGATAAAGGAGGCGAGATGATACGTCAACCTGTCGTCGCCGGTAGTTTCTATCCGGCCGAACCTGAGCGCCTGAGGCAGGAACTGGAGCAATTCCTGCGTTCAGATGCTGCGCCATCTCCGGCAAAAGCGATTATTGTGCCACATGCCGGGTACATTTATTCCGGGGCGGTTGCCGGTGAAGTGATTGCGGCGACGCAGATTCCCAAAACGGTTATCCTGCTCGGTCCAAATCATCAGGGCACCGGGCACGATATCGCGGTGACGGGTGCCGACAGCTGGTCAACACCGCTGGGTGAGGTGCCGATCGCCAGCCGATTGCGGGATCAGTTCTGTCAAGAGATTGCTGATCTGGTGATTGACGAACGAGCCCATCAGTCTGAGCATTCCCTGGAAGTGATGCTGCCGTTTTTGCTCCGTTGTCAGCCTGAGCTGCAGATTGTACCGCTGTCATTGCGCTCTTTAAGTTTTGCCACGGCCGTTCAGTTAGGGGCCTCTCTGGCGAAGCTTTTGATGCCGCAGCAGGAAAATGTCCTGTTGTTGGCCAGCAGTGATATGAATCATTTTCTGGATGCCGAAACTACGCAGCAGCTTGATTCTATGGCGATCGCGGCAATGACCGAGCTTAACCCGCAGGCGCTTTATCAAACGGTCACAAACAACCGTATCAGCATGTGCGGTATGTTGCCTGCGGTGGTTGTCATGCAAGCCGCCATGGAGATGGGAGCAACGCGCTGTCGACTGGTTCGTTATGCTCATTCGGGGATGGTGAACGGTGATAACCGCCGGGTGGTCGGCTACGCCGCTCTGAAAATCGACTGAGTTGGTTTAAACGGTTTGCTTTGAGTTGAAGTAACTATTCAGCGGCCCTTGAAGTGGGCACCCCGAGACCATCCTGCTGAAGAGTTACGAGTTGAATTCTATCCGTATAACGGCCGCTGCTGCGGTCGGTTTTTTGCCCCACAATTGAGGAGTTATTAATGTCCGATCTGCGTGTCCGATTCGCCCCCAGCCCGACCGGTTATCTACATATCGGTGGTGCCCGCACGGCTCTGTTCAACTACCTGCTGGCGAAAAAGCAAGCCGGGACATTCGTTTTACGGATTGAGGATACCGACGTTGCCCGCTCTACCCAGGAATCGGTCGATGCCATTCTGCATGCCATGGAATGGCTTGGCTTGTCCTGTGACGAAGGCCCTTATTACCAGTCGGAGCGCTTCGACCTGTATCGGCAGAAGGTTGAGCAACTGTTGCAGCAGGGCAAGGCCTATCGGTGTTATTGCAGTCAGGCGGAACTGGACGCCAAACGTGAAGCGGCAATGCAAGCCGGCCGCAAGCCGAAGTACGATGGGACCTGCCGTAACCGCACCGACCAGCCCGATGCCCCTTACGTGATCCGCTTCAAGCTCCCGGAAGATAAAACGGAAACAACCTTTGTTGATAAAATCAAAGGCTCGATCAGCATCCGCCATGAAGAGCTGGACGACCTGATTATTGCCCGCAGCGACGGGACGCCGACCTATAATCTGGTGGTTGTGATTGATGACGCAGAGATGGGCATCAGCCTGGTGATTCGCGGCGATGATCACATCAACAACACGCCCCGGCAGATCCTGCTGTATGAAGCGCTCGGCTATCCGGCGCCGGAATTCGCGCATGTGCCGATGATTCTCGGCACGGACAAAAAACGTCTGTCAAAACGTCACGGTGCGACCTCGGTGATGGCCTATCAGCAAATGGGCTATCTGCCGGAAGCGCTGGTCAATTATCTGGTCCGGCTCGGCTGGTCATTCGGTGATGAAGAGATCTTCAGTATGGATGATCTGATAGAAAAGTTCAGCCTCGATAATGTCGGCAAGTCAGCTGGTGTTTTCAATCCGGAAAAGCTGCTCTGGTTGAACAGTCATTATATCAAGACCGGTGATCCGCTTCGTCTGGCAGAATTGCTGAAACCTTTCTTGCAGGAAAAAGGTGTCGAGTGGCAACAGGGGCCCGACCTTGTTGCCGTCGTCAAGAGTCTACAGGAACGAGCCGCAACCCTGGTCGAAATGGCTGAAGGAGCCGCATTTTATTTTATTGACGATGTCATCTACGAAGAAAAAGCACAGCGCAAATTTCTCAAGCCCGAGCAGAAACCGTTGTTCGAGAGATTGATTGCCGAGCTTGAGCAATGTCCTGAGTTTACGGAGGAGCTGCTGGAGCAATCCTTTGCCCGGGTTATGGAGAGTACTGGTCTCAAATTCGGCAAGGTCGCTCAACCTTTGCGCGTTGCCCTGACCGGTGGGACCGCGAGTCCGAGTATTTATGAGGTCCTGCAGGTGCTCGGAAAGGACAGAGCCTTGCAACGGATCAGAAAAGTGCTGCTGACGTTGTAAAAGTTACGGTTCTATAACTCAAACAAAGGCTGATTGCCACCAAGGCTCCAAGAGCACCAAGAGAGTCAAAGCTCGGGGTAGGTTTCTTGGTGCTCTTGGAGCCTTGGTGGCTAACGACTTAGGTTTCAGTCTTTTTTTCAGCAACCTTCTTTGGGGTTATAGATCCGAAAAGTTATCGGCAGCACAAAAAATATCACCGATAACCATTACCGTAAAATTCCCCTTCGAAGCCCGACCACACCGGTCGGGCTTTTTATCTCCGCCGTCAGAAAAATCAAAAAGCGTTCTGTCAATATAAGTCACGGATCATTGTCATAACAACGCCAGTTCAGTGGGCTATCTGATTGAAAATGCGATAAATTTACACTTATCGCTGGGGCAGCAGGAAAATGAAATTAATTACATTAAAATTCTTTGAATATGTATCTAGAATGTGTTTATATTAAATAACTCACGGTAATTATTCAATCAACTGCTGCTGAAAAGGAGAAAAAGAATGCAAAGAAAAAACTGGTTTCAACTGATGTGTCTCATGTTTGTCCTGCTTCCGTCGCTGGCATTTGCAGCAACCGTTGCAGAAATCAATCAGGGGAGTATTGACCGGGCCAACGCGACCAAAGCCACCAAACCGACGGTTGAGATGGTCATGGAACGGGTCAATGCCGGGGTTGCGCTGATTAACAAGGAAGGCCGCGCCGCGTTTGACAAGTTCAAAGGGGCGGATAGCAAGTTTATCTACGCCGGGACCTACATCTGGATCCATTCACCGACGACCGGCGAAATGCTGATGCACCCGATGAAACCGAAACTGGAAGGCAAGAATGTCAATCCGCTGCGGGATCGTGCCGGAAAACTGCTGTTTGTCGAATTTAACCGGGTGGCAACCGAAAATGGCAGTGGCTGGGTCAGCTATATGTGGCCGAAACCGGGTGAAAAAAAGCCGAGCATGAAAGTTTCGTACGTAAAACTTGCTGAGCATAATGGTGAAAAATTTGTTGTTGGCTCAGGTGTTTATGATATCACCCTTGCTGAAATCAACAAAGCTTTAGGAAAATAACAGCAGACTCGGAGGGAAGAAACCCAACAAGGGAAATTAATCATGAAATTTACCATTAAAACAAAATTGATCCTTCTCTGTGCTCTGGGCCTCTCCCTGTTGGCGGCAGTATTGGTGGTTGGATTATTCTTTAATCAACGGATCGATACGGCCCATAACCTGCAACTCGAGATTTCTGATACGGTTCAGAAGGTCCAACAGGCTCGTATTGCTGAAAAGGCTTATCTGCAGTTCTATCAAGAGGAGTATACGCAACGCTTGCAGCAATCTGTCGATACCGCTGCCGGCATGCTGCAAAGTATCGCGGATAGAAGCGGGTTGGATCTTTCGGCGCTGACCAGTCAGCTTTCCGAATACAAAAAATCTTTTGCGCAAGTTGTTGCTCTGCACCACAAAAATGACAGCTTGAATGCGGAGATGTCGCAACTTCTGGATAAGGTCACTGCTTTGGTTGGCAAGGTTCAAGAAGATATTCAAGCGCGGCAATTTGAACTGCAGATGGAAGGAGAAAATCTCTCGGCTGCGGAGATGAATCTTCTTTCCCTGACCCGGGATGCCCGCAACCTGGCCTTGATGTTGAAAAACAGTATGCAGCAGTTTTTGCTGACGGGGGATCCGGCGGTTATCGAGAAATTTGATACCTTCCTGAAAGAAAAAGGGATGATGTCACTTTCCGGTCTGCAGCAGTTTTCTACGGCAACCGGTCGCTCCGAGTATGTTTCCACGGCCAATGAATTCCGTAAGGGAATTGAAACCGGGGCCAAACTGTTGCACCAGTCCAAAGATCTTTTTCTGGAGGAGCAGACGACTGTCAAATCACTGGATGTTATCGGCGGCAATCTGAAATCGGCGGCCGAGGTACTGCTTCAGAAGTCAGCTGAAATCATGAAGCAGGCGAAATCACAGGCGATCATCTATATTATTTCCATCACTCTGGTCGGGGCCATCCTGTTCCTGCTGGTATCCCTGTTGATCATTCGCTCGATCACCAAACCGCTCGCCAAGGCGATCGGTTTGGCAACAACTATCAGGGACGGGGACCTGTCTCAGCGTCTGCACCTGAAAACGGCGGATGAGGTGGGTCAACTGTGTGCCGCCCTCGATCGCATGGCGGACAGTCTTGAAAGTAAGGCTGCCATTGCACAAAAAATTGCAGAAGGTGATCTTTCGATGCAGGTTCCGCTCGAATCGGATAAAGATACCCTCGGCAAGGCGTTTCAGCAGATGGTTGCCAGTCTTAACCAGCTGATCAGCCGAATTTACGTGGCAGGAGAGCAGATCGCCGCCGGTTCCGGCGAAATATCCAGCGCCAGTCAGGACCTGTCCCATGGCGCAACAACCTCAGCCAGTTCTCTCGAGGAAATCACCAGTTCCATGGCTGAGCTGTCATCACAAACCAAGCTGAACGCAGAAAATGCAAACCAGGCGAATAACCTGGCAAACGAAACCAAGTCAGCGGCGGTACGTGGTACCGAGCAAATGGATGAGATGGTTCAGGCAATGGTCGGTATCAACGATGCCGGTCAGAATATCTCCAAGATCATTAAAGTGATCGATGAGATCGCCTTCCAGACGAACCTGCTGGCGTTGAATGCCGCGGTGGAAGCTGCCCGTGCCGGACAACATGGCAAAGGCTTTGCCGTGGTTGCCGAGGAGGTTCGTAACCTTGCAGCACGAAGTGCCAAAGCTGCTCAGGAAACTTCCGAGCTGATCGAAGGTTCTGTCAGCAAAACAGAAAAAGGGACCGAAGTCGCGAGTCGGACGGAGAAGGTTCTGGAAGAGATCGCCGTCAGCGTAACCAAGGTGACCGACCTGGTGCAGGAGATTTCCACCGCCAGCAATGAGCAGGCGCAGGGGATTTCCGAGGTTACGCAGGGACTGGGACAGATCGATCAGGTGACTCAGCAGAACACTGCCGCAGCAGAGCAGAGCGCTGCGGCGGCCGAGGAGCTGTCCGGGCAAGCGGCAGAACTGCAGCACATGTTAAGTGGATTTTCCTTGCAGTCCAGTCATAGTCCCGTTGACAGGTTTGAGCCTGTCGAAGCGGCTCCTGAACAAGCGGACAACGGCTGGCAGGAGCTCAGCATGAAAAACGCTTGAAAAGCAGAACTTCTGTAGAAAAAAAATGCCCGGTGCTGACTGCACCGGGCATTTTTCTATTTGCTGCTTATTATGACGAAACCAAGCCCTCTGTCAAAATCCCCTGGAGGGATAGAGGGCATTTTGACAGGACTTTTGAGAAACGATATGAAGGGGTTTGGCGGTTACGTCGGAGAGCGGTCACAACTATGGAGGGGAGCCAATCAATATTGCCCACGCCTTAGGTACAGCAGTGTTTATAATTTTATTCGAATATCCGGTCGCAATCAGATAGCCGTTCCTTTTGAATACTTAAATCCTGAGCAGCCGTGCTGACCCGAGCGTAACCAACCTTTTGACCAATAACCATGATGTACCTCCTTTTTGCCACACGTTTGGATTGACAAATGGCAAAGTTTGCCATAGCCTGATTCTATCAGTCTAAAAGAGGAGAATGACATGGCAACTATGAATATTTCGCTACCGGACCAGATGAGGAGTTGGGTTGAGGAGTGCGTGCAGAGCGGAAGATACTCTAACGCATCCGACTATGTGCGGGACCTGATCAGAAGGGACCATATAAAGCTGGAGCAATTACGACAGGCCTTGATCGAAGGAGAGAACTCTGGGCCTTCGACTGGCTTGGACATTGATGCCTTCATCGCTGATAAAAAGAAATCCCTGTCGTTATGAGCCAAGTGATTTTATCCCCCAAAGCGAAATCAGACCTGAGTGATATCTGGGATTACACGCTTGCTGAATGGGGGATTGACCAAGCGGAAAAATATGTGCGCGAGTTATGGGATGTGATGCAAGCACATGCCTGTGATTCGTCGACGTCTGCTGATATCAGTGATGTAAGGAAAGGGTATCGGAAAATCAGATCCGGTTCCCATGTCATCTTTTTTAAATTGACTGTCGATGGGATTGCTGTCGTGCGGATATTGCACCAGCGAATGGATTTCGAGCGACATTTTTAATAGATAGAAAGGCGACAAAATGGCCCGAGATCGACGTTGATTTCGGGTTTTTTATATTCCCAAAATCCCGAAATCACTTTTGAGGATTGCCCGTCCGAGTTGCCCTGGAAAGAAATAGGGCATTTTGACAGGACTTTTGAGAAACGATATGAAGGGGTTTGGTGGTTACGTCGGAGAGCGGTCACAACTGCTAAGTTTTGACAATTGTCTGAAACCACTGTCATCCGGCGATATGTCGTGGACAATCCGATGAAATAGACCGATGATGAAAGTTCATCCGGCACGGTGGTGGGCGAGCAGGATTATGAAACCGATGCCTTTGAGGAAAAGTGAATAGTTACAAAAAATCTATGGATAGTCTGGGCAGGAAATGTCCGAACCTAATCCTCGGCCTGCAGTAAACCCACGGGAGTTATACGATGGACGCATACAGAGGGTTCGAGCAGGGGCCGATCAGACCTCCGAGCGAGGCTGACAGTCTGCTTCTGCGTCTGACCCGTAACTGTCCCTGGAATCGCTGCACTTTCTGTCCGGTCTACAAGGAACGAAAGTTTTCCCTCCGCCCGGTTGACGATATCCTTCGTGATATCGATACGATCTACGAACTTACAAGCGAACTGCAACAGGGTCGTCGCCCGCTCTCGACAAGTGAGCAGAATCCGGAGAAAGAATACGCCTTGCAGGTTGCCCGTAACTGGGTTTCGTCAGGGATGACCTCGGTTTTTCTGCAGGATGCCGATAGTTTGGTGCTGAAACCGGAGCAGACGATCCGTATTCTTTGTCATATCCGTGAACTTTTCCCGACGGTAAAACGGATCACGTCCTATGGTCGCTCCCACACCATCGCCCGTATCAGCACCGCCAACCTGCGAGAAATGGCCGAAGCGGGCCTGAACCGAATCCATATCGGCATGGAGACCGCCGCCGACAGAATTCTGGAGATGGTTCGCAAAGGAGCCGACAAGGATATTCATATCAAGGCCGGGATTAAGACCAGAGAGGCCGGGATCGAACTCTCCGAGTATGTTTTAATCGGGATCGGCGGGGAGCAGTTCTGGCGTGAACACGCCATCGAAACCGCTGATGCCATGAATCAGATCAATCCCGACTTCATCCGTTTCCGAACGTTGCACATCCTCGACAGCCTGAATCTTTTCGAGAACTCGGAGCAGTTCACCTGGCAGCGACCGACCGATCTGACGATTGCAGAAGAGGTTCTTCTTTTTATTGATGGACTGGACGGGATCAGCAGCTGTGTCAAGAGCGATCACATGTATAACCTCTTTCAGGAGCTCGACGGGACCCTGCCGCAGGATAAAGAGCGACTACAGGGAGTTTTGCAGAAATTTATCAACATGGAGCCGAAAAAACGGATCTGTTTTCAGCTCGGCAAGAGGCTCGGACATTTTTTGCGGCTCAGTGATATGGATATCCCGAATCGCCTGGCCCGAGTGGAGGATATCTGCGTCCAGCTCGGGATGACTCCGGAGAATGCAGACCGGAAAATAAACGACATAATCCAGGAGCGAATGCGAGACGGGTGGTGGTGACCCCGGCCACGGGCCGGGTCGGGATCAGCACATCTTGACCGCAGGTGAAATGACTCGGAACTCATTGACACGACAACCACACAGGACAGTGTCCATTGTTTGAATCACAGGGTTTTTTCAACATTGATGGAGTCGCGCTGGAATATCAGCGCTTCAACCCGGCACAAGGGACCGACCTGACGTTGGTTTTTCTGCATGAGGGGCTTGGCTGTGTCGCCATGTGGAAAGACTTTCCACGCCAGGTCGCGCAGTTGACCGGCTGTCGGGTCCTGACTTACAGCCGGGCCGGCTACGGCAGATCGGATCCTTGCCCCCTGCCACGACCACTTTCGTTTATGCACGACGAAGGGCTGCGCGTCCTGCCGAAAGTTCTGGCAGCAGCCAAAATTCAGAGGGCTGTCCTGGTAGGACACAGCGATGGTGCCTCTATCGCCCTGATCAGTGCCGGCGGTGTTGCCGATACCTGCCTTCAGGGACTGATTCTGATGGCCCCGCACGTATTTGTCGAAGAACTCACTCTGGCCAGTATTCGCGCGGCCGGAACCGCCTACGAAACAAGCAATCTGCGCGAGCGACTGGCCCGCTATCATGGTGACAATGTTGACTGTGCTTTTCTGGGCTGGAACCGGGCCTGGCTGGACCCGGACTTTACGGACTGGAACCTGGAAACTTATCTGCCGCAGATTAAAATCCCGGTCCTGCTGCTGCAGGGCGAGGAAGATAACTATGGAACGGTCCGACAGCTGGAGACGATCAGCAAACAACTTCCACAGCCGGCTGAAATGGTCCTGCTGCCGGAATGTGGCCACTCTCCTTTTCGAGACAGGTCGACCAGAACACTGCAATTGATTGCGGCCTTTTTGCAGAGGCACTTCAATTGCGGGTTTTGACCTGTACTATCCAAGCATAAATCATGTTATCCCATCCGGTAAAATTTTAGAGCTGCTTCCGACGTTATCATTCAACAAGCATTGTTTCGAAATTGAACCTCATCTTCGGCTTGTTTTGCAATGCGAAACCTAGTTTCAAATAACCTTGTTTTATTCATTGACATAGCCCCTCCTTTCTATAGATATTGAATATTGATTGTAAGTTTCCGGATGGAGACGGCTAAAAACCCGACTCAAATAATCAGGAATATAAATATTGCCTCGTGACATGAGTTCGGTGGGGAGGATTTCATCTACGGTGGAGAGTGGC
>JAADGW010000021.1 GCA_013152145.1 Deltaproteobacteria bacterium | reverse complement strand
ATGGCCTCGCGCTGCTGAATAGTTACTTTTGTGCAACAGAAACGGATTACGCCAGATCCTGCTCGGCCTGAAAAACCAGATCGAACAGTTGTTGGATATCCTCTTTCGCAATACAGGAGAAGGCAATCCGTAAGTCGGTCTTGCCGATGGAGATAGCACCAACGCCGTATTTGTCGAGCAGATGAACCCGCAGCTGCTCGGCATCAACCCGCTTCAGCTTCAGACACATGAAATAACCGGAGTTAAAGGGATAGTAGCTCCAGGCCGCAGTATACTTGTCGTTGTCGAGGACCGCTTTGGTCTGCGCCCGGCCTTTCATGATCTGGAATTTTTCTTCTTTCTGGGACCAGAAATCCGGGGATTGCAGTGCATCCAGAACAAACGTCTGCGATGGATGCGGACAGTTGGAAATTTTCGCTCGGATAAGACCCATGGTTTTCTTTTCCAGAGCCGTCAACAAGCCCGCCTGAGAATCGCTGTTGCCGTCGGCGAAAGTAATAAAGCCGGTCCGGAAACCCCAGACAAATTCTTCTTTGGTGGCACCGTCAAGCTTGATGGCCAACACCCGTTCATGCAGGTTGGCCAATTTGCCGAACAACGACTCCTGCAGAGAATCTTCGTAAAACAGTCCGAAGTAAGCATCATCGGTGATCGCGACAATATTGCAGCCGCTCTCGGCAACCTCTTTGATTGCTGCCACCAGGGCATCCCCTTCGGCGACCGTCGGGGTGTAACCGCTCGGGTTGTTCGGGAAGTTGAGCAGGACAATCGCCTTGCCTTTTTCCGCAGCCGTCGCCTTGAGGCATTCTTTGAAGGCCGCGACATTGAATCCACCGGACTCGGTAAAGGTCGAATATTTTTTAATGACGCCTTTATTGCAGACGCCGAACGTCAGGTTGTAGTTACCCCAGAGCATTTCCGGCAGCACCAGATGATCTCCGGCATCAACAAACATGTCGCCGACAATCGACAAGCCGTGGGTCAGGGCGTTGGTGACGATCGGGCTGCTGAAGTGCTTGTCCTGCAAGCTCGGGTTTTCCCGCAGCATCTTCTTCCGCCACAGCGCGCGCAGTTCCGGTTTTCCGGCCGGTGGTGCATAGGGATAAATATCCTTGGGCTCAAACTCGGAGAGTTTATCCTGAAAACACTGCAGATACATCGGGCCGCCGTTCTCAGTTGCAATCCCGATTGTTGCATTAAATTTGTGTGCTTTCTCCTTCGCTTCGGCCGACTGGGTCAGAATCCCTTTCGGAAAAAACAGGTTCTTGCCGAGCTCGGAAAGCATATCGTGGACGTTCGGGTTGACGGCCTTGAGCTGGTCATTCAATTCCACAGCGAGTGGGTTCATTTTTCTTCTCCTGTGTCGGTTTATATAAGCCCGATAAGGGCGGGGAGCGGTGCAATTGATATACGTCTAAGTTGATAGACTGTCAATCATCTTCAGTTGTTTTCGGCGGATTTTTTTCCGCCGGATTAACCGGGGTTTCTTTCGTGGCGGCAGAAGTCTTTTTTTTGCTGCGACTGGTCAAACTCAAAATTGCCCAGATCAGGGCACAAATAAGGATGATCAAAAAGATATCGGCAAAGTTCACATCACTCATCAAGACCTCTCATTTACCTCTAAGATTCGATCGAGCCCCTGTTGTGCGGCTTCATGTTGCGGCTCCAGTTCCAAGGCTTTGGAAAAGGATTCAAAGGCCCCAGCCAACTCCGCCGACTTTTCCCGGCACAGGCCGAGAAAATAGAAAAACTCCGGATTCGGCAGTTCCTTCGGCAAACTCCCCTCCTCCTCCAGTCGTTCCATAATGTCACAGGCTTCAGCATACTCCCTGGCATGATAATGTTCCATGGCGATGCCGATCGCTTCGAGGCTGACCAGCAACGGTTGTCTCGGCAGCTCACCGTTTTCAATTCTGGCGATACGGGCGACCAGTTCGGTCTTTGTCTCACCATCGTCCAGTTTATCAGAGATGATCCGCCAATAAAGTTTTGCCTGCGGATAGGCACCGGAAAAATAACAGATCTGTGCCAGATGATTCAGGTTGTCAAGCTCCTCGGGCTGCAGGCGTCTGGCTTTTTCCAACCAGAGTCGGGCGGCACTGAGCTCCCGTCGAACATTGATCAATTCGCTGTAGATCAACGCCAGTTCGAAACAGGCACTGCCGATCTTCTGCAGCAGCGCAAAGTTTTCCGGCTCAAGCAGGGCGAGAATTTTCAGCAAGGCGATTTTGCGCTTGATATAGGGAGCCTCCACCTCTTTGGCATCAAGCATGATGACTTGCGAGCCGATGTCGGCAATATAAAAAGAATAGGCCTGTTTAAGAATGTTGGCGTATGCCGAATTCTGCGGGCAGTCGGGGAAACGCCGCAGGTAGTCGTACAATCCGTCGCCGATCATCTTTTCGGTCGGTTCAGTAGAAGCTTCCAGATCCTTGGCATGCACCGGCAGTGGAATTTGTGGAACCTCAATCTCTTCATTGTCAGGACCGGTCGTCAGGGTCATCCCGGCAGGCGGCAACCAGAAGCGATACTCAACCGGATCGAGCGGCTTGTCTACATTCTGCATATTCATCATCCCTTGGCAACGGACTGAACTGAATGCTGAATCTAGCCGAAAAAGGCCTCAATAAGCAAGCGGCCAGCCCGATTGTGGATAAATTTATTGTGCGTTTTCAAATAGAAAAGGATGAAGCCGAAGCCTCATCCTTTTCCACTGTCATCCCTCGGGACAACGATTATCCGGTCAACAGGCAAAGCCTGGTATTGCAGTGGCTGGGGCGCCAGGAATCGAACCTGGGAATGCCGGAATCAAAATCCGGTGCCTTACCGCTTGGCGACGCCCCATCAACGTGAACGGTTTTCTAGCAAAGATCGCTTGTTCCGTCAAGCAGAAAAACTAGCCTTTCCCGGTGCGCCAGAATCTGCCCCGCGCTGATTCGGCCAGCGAATAAAGAACCGGCACCACGACCAGTGTCAACAGGGTCGCAAATGCCAGACCGAAGATCACCGCAACCGCCATCGGCCCCCACCAGTCCGCCGATTCACCACCGATTTCCCAGGTCAAGGTCGTAAAGTTAAAGCTGACCCCGACCGCCATCGGCAGCAGCCCGAGAATCGTGGTTACGGCAGTCAGCAGCACCGGCCGGAAACGGACCGTTCCAGCACGAATTAAAGCAGCATTCAGCTCCATCCCCTCCTTGACCAGTTGATTGATATAGTCGATCAGCACAATCGCGTTATTCACCACGACCCCGGCCAGGGAAATGACCCCGATCCCGGTCATGATGATGCCGAAAGGTGTGGCTGTAATCATCAATCCAAGGAAAACTCCGGTTAACGACAGAACCACCGAAGTCATGACGATCAGGGTCTGCAGCACCGAATTAAACTGCGTGACCAGAACCAGCATGATCAACAGGATGGCGGCGACAAACGCTTTGGACAGAAATACCGCCGCCTTCTGCTGTTCTTCCTGCTCACCGGAATAATGGATTTTGTAGCCGGAGGGCAGTTCAAGTCGGGTCAAGCGCTGCCGGACATCCTGAAGCACCTCATTGCTGTTGCGACCGAAGGTGTCCGCCGAAATTGTCACCACGCGCTTTTGATCGATATGCCGGATCGAACCGAAACCGGCGCTCAACGTAACGCTCGCGATCGTCGATAAGGGCACGGGTGAGCCGTCAGCCGCCGGTACCAGCAGGTTTTTGATATCGGCCACCGAGGTACGGCGATCTTCCGGCATCCGGACAATAATGTCATATTCGTCCGCCCCTTCCCGGTAGACGCCGAGTTTGGTCCCGCTGATCGCCGCCTTGACCATCTCGGAGACCTCCGCCGTTGATAGTTGCAGCAGGCTGGCTTTTTCCCGGTCGACGTCGATTCGGATTTCCGGTTTTGCCTTGGAAAAGTCGTCCTTCAAATCAACCATCCCGGGAACATCCTTGATCAGCTGCTTGGCCTGCGCCACCAGTTGATCGAGCACCTGGATTTTTTCACCGCTGATTTCAATACTGACCGGCGGTCCGGTCGGTGGCCCCTCTTCTTGTTTTTTTACCTTGAACTCGGCGCCGGACAGCGGCGCCACCTGTTTGCGCAAGCGGTCGAGAACGTCACGGGAATCGTCTCGGCGATCATCGCGCTCAACAAAATCGAGGGTCACTCTGCTCAGGTTCGACTGCACACTGCTGCCGCCCTGATCTGTTGCGGAGGTGCCGACCTCGGCGATGACGAAGCGAATATCCGGCTCCTGCCGGGCAAACGCTTCCACCTGCAAACTCAACTTATTGGTCGCCGCGAGGTTGGTCCCTGCCGGGGCCTTGATTTCAACAACGGCGCGATTCGGTTCGATATCGGGGAACAGTTCAACCCCATGCCCGAGGAAGCTGTAGGCACCGCCGATTCCGGCCAGCAGCACAAAAGAGGCCGCAACAACCAGCAGCCGATGCTGCAGCGCGAATTTCAGCGCGCTGCTGTAAATGCGGATTATTTTTGCCGGTTTGCGGTCACTGGGGTCGATTATTTTCCCCGTCGACATAAAGTGTCCGCAGAGGGTCGGATTAATCACCAGGGCGACAAACAGAGAGGCCGTCAGAGTGATAATCAGGGTCAACGGCAGATATTTCATGAACTCGCCCATGATCCCCGGCCAGAAGGTCATCGGGAAAAACGCACACAGGGTCGTCAGCGTCGAGCTGATCACCGGCCAGCCGACTTCGGCCGCCGCCATTTTAGCCGCAGCAACGCCCGGATTCCCCTCCTGCATGTGGCGATAAATATTCTCAACGATAACGATGGCGTTATCGACCAGCATCCCGAGGGCCAGGATCAGGCTGAACAGGACCACCATATTGAGGGTGATGCCCAACAGCTGGAGGACGGCAAAAGAGAGCAGCATCGAAAACGGGATGGCCAGGGCGACAAAGATGGAATTGCGCAGGCCGAGAAACAGAAACAGCACTGTCACCACCAGGATCAGCCCGGTAATAATGTTGTTTTCCAATTCCGTGACCATCCGCCGGATATCTTTTGACTGGTTGAGCGTGACCGACATCTTGATACCGGGAGGAATCTGCTGATCGGCAACTTTCAGCAGGGCAAAAACCTGATCGGCAACCTGAATGATATTGGCCCCGGTGCGCTTTTTGATCGCCAGGGAAATACTCTGCACACCGTTGATGCGGGCACGGCTGGTGCGATCTGCAAAAGAGTCGACAATCCGGGCCACATCCTTAAAATAGATCACCCGGCCATCCCGTTCGGTCAGCACCAGGTTGTCGATTTCAGCCGGATCGGTAAACTCCCCCGGAATCCGCAGCAGGTATTTTCCCTGGCCGATATCGATACTGCCGCCGGGAATATTGACATTCTCCCGCTTGATCGCACGGATCACTTCACTTAAAGAAATCCGGTAGGCGTACAAACGGTCCGGATCAAACTCAACCCTGATCTGCCGTTCGCGACCGCCGCTGATCACCACATCGAGAACCCCCGGAACCTGCTCTATCCGATCCTCAAGCTCTTCAGCGACCTTTTTCAAGACCGTCTCATCGACCGGACCAGAAACAGCAACCATCAGAATAGGGAATTCGGAGAGGTTGATTTCAAGTATCGAGGGATCATTCTCCAAGTCCGTCGGCAGATCACCCTTGGCCTGATCAACCTTATCGCGCACCCACTGCAGGGCATTATCGATATCGACATCAGGGTTAAACTCGATGGTGATCATCGAAGCCCCCTCGGCACTGACCGAGCGGACTTCTTCAACGTCTTTGAGCCCCTTCAGTTTACGCTCAATCGGATGGGTGATCAGGCTTTCGATATCCCCCGAGGAGACCCCCTCGTAGGGCGTCACCACCAGAATAATGGGAATGGTTATGTCCGGGGTTGATTCGCGTGGCAACACGATATAGCTGTAAATACCAACGATCAGAATAATCAGCATCAGGGCGAACACCGTGCTGCGCCGATCGATGGCAATATTGGAAAGCAGCATCGATTATTTCTCCCCCGATGCGATTTTGACCCCGTCGATCAGCAGCTGCTGCCCCTTGACGATCAATTTTTGTCCGCTGCGCAACCCGGACTTGATGACAATCCGCTGATCAACAGAACTGCCGATTTCAACTTTGATTTTTTTTGCCAGACCGGCATCTTCGATAAAAACGAATTTACCGCCGTCACGATTGAGTACCGAATAGAGCGGGACAGCAATGACCTGACGCAGCTGCCGCCGCACAAACCTCGCCCGGACAATCATGCCCGGCCGTAACCGCCTGGCGGAATTTTCGATAACGATCTTCGTCCGATAGGTCCGGGTGGCCGCATCCGCGGTGTAGCTGATCTGTTCGATGGTCCCCTTAACCGTGGCATAGGTCTGCCCGTCGATCGTCGCCGGGATAATCTCGACCTCCTGGCCGACCTTCAGAAAAGCGACATCCTTTTCCGGGACATCCATAACCGCTTTCAGTTTGTCAATCTGAATCAGGCGTAACAAAGGCTTTCCCGGGTCGACATATTCACCGCGATCGACGTAATGTCGATCAACAATCCCGTTGATCGGTGCCTTCGGATAACATTTGGCCAGTCGCAGCCGCGCCGTGCGTAACGCCACATCAGCAGCGGTCAAACTGTTTTCCAGCTCATCCAGAAGCTGCTCGCTGACCAGCCCTTCTGCGGCAAGCTGCCGGTAACGTTTCAGCTTGCGTTGAATAACCGCAACGTTCTCTTCATCTCCGACGAGGTTGCTTTCCAGCGTATCCGGGTCGATCTCCAGCAGCACCGAACCGGCCCGTACCTGCTGGCCTTCCTGATAATTAATTTTTTTGACCGGGCCGGCAATTTCTGCCGACAACACGAGATCTTCCCAGGCTTCGAGGCTGGCGGGCAAGATGAAGGTTTCGGTCAGATCGATCGGTGTGACCAGCTCCAGTTCAACCGGCACAACTTTTTCCGGCGCATCGATCCTGGTATCGGCGGCCTGCTCGGAATTGCTGCAGGAGGTGAGCAACAACAAGCCGAGCAATGTGCAAAGAATTGTCTGATGATAAAATCGGTGACTTGATTTCAAGGGATTTCTCCTCGTTTCTGCAGAGTAATACCGTGCTGCTCAAGAATATTGCCACGGGTGAAATTTAATTCCGCGACACTTGAATAGTACAGAATCAGGGCATTTATCCGGCCGATTTTCGCGCTGATCATCTTGTCCTGAAAGGAAAGGATACGGAATGTATCGGATAATCCCTCCTCCAGACGTCGTTGCTCCTGTTGCAACGACAGTTCAGCCAGGTGTTCAAACCGCTCGGCGATCTTGACCTGTTCGAACGCTCGACGTAGATTGGTCAACTGCTGTTCCAGCTGGCTGCGCAGCTCGGATTTTATGTCCTGTTGCCGATAATTTGCCTGTTTGCGCTGCAACTCTGCCTGCTGCAAGCGAGATCGGGCCAGGCGGTTACCGAGTGGCATGGAAAACTCAAGGCCGCCGCCCCACTGATAACCATCCCCGGTCGCCGCACCGACGAACGAATCCCCCCAGGAACCGGCATAACGGCTGTTGACGGCCGAGCTGCGCCCATTACCCGACAGACCGTTGAGTCCGGCTTGAAGTTGCAGATCAAGCCGCGGTCGCAACTGGTTGCGATAAAAATCCTGTTGAATATTTGAACTCTTGATCGCAATTTCTGCCAGTCGCAGGTCGACACTCAGCTCACAGGCGGCAACAAACAGTTGTTCAAACTCGGGGAGCTGCAGCTGGAGGTCACCGCTGTCCAACGCATAGAGTGACAGTGGATTGAAGTCACCGGGCAGACGATGATTCAGCTGGCGATTCAATTGTGCAAAATGCAGCTCACGGGCCTGTTGCGCCAGCGACCGGCCAAGTTCTCGATCGGCGAGAGCCGTTTCTGCCTCCTGAACCTCCGACACCGGGATAATCCCGGCATCGAAACGGCGCTGATTGGCGGCATATAGCTCCTCGGACAGGGCAACCGCCTCTGTTCGCAACTGAACAATCTCCGCCTCCCCGGCCAGCTGACCGGCCAGAACTTCGATTTGCAGCGCCAACCTCTGTGCCTGCAGCAGATGCTGTAATTCCGCCTGCTGATACTGATTGCGCGACAACTGCACGCTGGATCGGTTGACCTTGGCGCCAAAATCACGCAGCAGCGGTTGAGTCAGGGTCAGATTGAAAGCACTGTGGTAGCGTGGGTCGAGATCCTCCGTCGGGTTGTTATCTTCGCCCCAATCGGTATCCAGGGAGAGGGACGCTGTGAGGCCGGAAGAATATCGTTTTCTCAAACCGAGCTGACCGGTCAGCTGTTGACTGTTACTGGGGGCTGCCAGGCTGAGGTAGGAAGTAAGCGGTGTCCTGGTTTTCAGATATCCGACAGAGGCAAAAAACTCCGGGTCGAAAACGGACTCATCAATCACAACCGTTGCGGCCCGAAGAGGGATGTTCAGCTGCTCAACCCGCAGGCCGATATTCTCTTCCAGCCCGATAATAATGAGATCGCGCACGCTCTCCGGACCGGTTGCCGCGACTGCACAGGAAGAAAAAACCGCCAAGCTTAACGTCAGAAGAGCAACAACCCACCGCTGGTTCATAAACCAACCCCCATAAAAACATGCCCGAACAGATTCCGCATCGCTTCTTCGGCCTCCTCGAGGCTGGCCACATAACCACCGTACCAGCCGACCAGAACGCCGAGATAAAGCGAGAAGAAATGAACAGACAGCAGAAACAGATCTTGCGCGGGAGGCAGCTCCCCTCGGTCCTGTGCTGACTTGAATAATTTCTCCAGGATGTCGAAATAGCGCTGATTATGTTCTTTTACCTTATTGTTGACTTTTTTCGGGAACAGCATCTCCCGCAACAGCTGTCGTCCGAACTCCGAATTTTTCGTCACAAACTTGAATTTAAGCATAAAGAAATCGACCAGCTGATCGAGTACCCGGTCGTCTTCTTTACGTGGTGTTTGCAGCGTTGCAAAAGCATCTTCCAGTTCTTCACTGCAAAAGGTCAGAAAAATATCATCCTTGGTCGCAAAATAGGTGTAAACCGTCGCCTTGCCGATCCCGGCCTGCTTTGCGATATCCTCGATACTGGTCTTCTCAAAACCTTTTTCCGTAAACAATTGAATTGATGAATCTATTATTGCTTTGCGAGTTTCCGCTTTTTTCTGCTCTCTGAGACCTGCCACGATTGCATTCCTCCTTAAAATCTCGAATGCGGTCGAGTTTATCAGTGTCGCCGGCAGAGTCAATAATAAATCTCGACCTCGGTCGAGATAATTCCAATAAACCTTTTTTGTTTAAAGGTTTGCAATCACCCGGCCAATGAAATATCATATAAAGTAAATTACTGAGAAATAAGGGGAAATAATGGGTTGTGCGGAAGATCAAAACGACGGAAGGCCGCAAGCAGATTTAAGAAAAAATCTACGCGCACCGCTTATTATCCAGAAAGTCCACCTCGACGCCGAACGACCGGTGTTTTTCGGCTACAGTAAAAACATCAGTCGCAGCGGTATCTTTATTGCGACGACAAACCCGATCAAAACAGGAGAACAGGTCAACCTGGAGATCCCGTTGCCGATACCGCTCGGAAAATCGGTGCGTTGCTGCTGCGAGGTGGTTTGGAAACGGCCGTTGGGGAATCATCTCCCCTTCGAACCGGGGATCGGCCTGAAGTTTATCGACATGCCGGAAAATATCACTCAACAGATCGATGATTGGATTAAAAGCCAACTTTGATGGCACATGTAAGCCTCTGCCAGATTGGCAAAGTTTTGGGATAACCTGCTGTGCACGCTCAAAGTGTCTTTATGTAAAAAATGAAAACCCTCTGAAATCACAACAATTACGTATGATCTCAGAGGGTCAACATTGGTGGAGGTGGCGGGAATCGAATCCACTCTATTCAGTTGTTATTACATGGGTTTTTCTATTGATCTAAAAAGTTACCCACAATGTTACCCATCATATTTTTTCCCTGATTAGCGCTAATCTTCAGCCAGTCGCGGTGTTCAGATGCGCTAATCGTTGACATTTCAGCTGGTTGCCAAGTTTTAGTTTGTAGCTTTACTCGACTTCATGCCTGTAAAATCAATAGGTTAAAATCACTGGCTGAAGATTAGTACTAATCAGGTATTTTTTAGTAAAATGGTTCGATTCCTGATATAGCTTTTATTTGTGCTATCAACTTGTCGCTGATCCACCGGTTAAAACATTTAAAATTTTTCTATATTCCTCGATCATGCCCTCTTTTTTCGACCAGCGCTCAATCTCACCAAAATCAATTTGATTTTCTGCAGCAACCAGAATGGCCTGCTCTAAACATTGCCGGTCTTGCCAATAATAATAAGCAGCAAGTCTGTCTTTCACACATTCAGTCGGTGATAAAAGACGGAGCTTGCCGGTAGAAAATGTCAGCTCAACGACCTCCTTGACTGACTCCCCACCAACGGCCAACGGTCCGGAGGGAAACTCGATAAAATATTCTGACTCAGGATGAGTAAAATATTTATTCTTTTCCGAGAAACCAAGGATCATCAGGGCCTGCTTTATCTTTTTTCGCTCAGCCCCATGATCACCAATAAAATCCAGATCAAAGGACTGATAGCGGTTGTGACTATAGATCGACACGCAGCTGCCACCACTCAGGACAACGCCTATTTCATGCTTTTTTAGATGATCAGAGACAAAAGCACCAAACTCCCCTATCGTCATCTCTCTAATCGGCTTCATAGCGGCTTACCAGATCTTCTGGGGCGACGTCTGTTCATGAGCAACTGTTCCCTCATACTTTCCGGATAAAAACTCAGTGCTTTTTCTATGAGAGCCTGCAGCTCATTAAGGAAGGGGTATCGCGGATCAAAGGCATAGACACGGGTGCGACCGACCATTTTACTAAAAATGACCCCGCTACTCTCAAGACGTTCGAGTTGCTTCTGGATCGGAGAGAGTCCTGTCTTAAAACAGCCAGCAATCTCCCGGGCGTATCCTTCCTTGCGAGCAACCAGGAAAACCAAAACTCTCTCACTGTTGACCGAACCCAAAATTGATTCCAGCATATATTGACCTCTAAAATAGGTTATATGACCTATGATATGTGTCACTATATACATAGACAGTCACTCTATCAAGTGGAAATGTTCCCATCGCTGCCGCGCGGATGGTCGGCTACATAGGGCATGTGGTGCTAAGTCGGTGGGCTGGCCGCCACTTATTCGCATTTCCAGACTAGATTTCCATCACCGGGAGCAGTAAAAGGCGGCACCCTCCCTGCTCCTTGGAGCGACGATCCCCTTCCCGATCGACCTTGGTCCCTACCCGGAAACTAAAGAAACCTGGCTCACGGTAATTACGACCATTGGTTAAAAAGTTCCTGCAGGAGTGATGATTTCATTCCAACAGGATAAATATGAACAAGACAAGTCGTTAAATGGCACAAAAAAACCCGCTCAGGGCGGGTTTTTCCTCGCTTTACAGTCACTTGCAAACAGGAATGAACACAAATGAACGGTAGCGATTTTCTTCGATTGGTGGAGGTGGCGGGAATCGAACCCGCGTCCGAAAGCTTTCCACGTAAGGCTTCTACATGCATAGTTTGTGTTTTTGAGTTAACCGGATGAAGCTCCCACAAACAGGATATTCACCAGGCGAGTCTGCTTAAGTTTCGCCCCGGCGCCACAGACACTCGCTGGAACTAGCCTGCTGAATTAACGTCTCATCAACCACACAGGCGATGAATGAAGAGACGTAGCAGCATTAAGCTGCTAGTGCGTAACTAACGTCAGTGTCTGCGTTTAGTTAAGTTGGGCTTGTTACGGAGCCAGCCCACTCCGGCATGCGGCACTTCGTTTCCGTCCCCCGTCGAAACCTTGACACCCCCAATTCTTGAAAGTTGCTGTTTTTCAAATAGTTACTAATTACTTGTTGGTCCATTGTCTCACAAATGGATCATTTTGCCAAGCTAGCAAAATACACTTTTTAACGCTTTGGCCATTTCACGATCCGCTTCTTTTTTCTTTAACGTTTGCCGTTTGTCGTGCAGATTCTTACCCCGTCCGATGCCGATCTCCAGCTTGACGTAGTTGCGTTTGAAGTAGATTTTGGTCGGCACCATCGCCATCCCCTTTTGTTCGGTCAGGCGGATCAGCTTGTCGATCTCGGCGTGATGCAACAGCAGTTTGCGCATGCGCGTCGGATCATGATTCTCACGATTACCGAAATCGTAGGGGCTGATGTTCATATTATTGATGAACAGCTCACCATTCTTGATGCGACAGAAGGATTCCTTCAGATTCACCTTGCCCGCCCGAATCGATTTGACCTCGGTTCCGGTGAGCACAATACCGGCCTCGAAGGTCTCATCGATGTAGTACTCGTGATAAGCCTTCTTGTTGGTTGCGATTATTTTAATGCCCATGCTGTGATGCGTTCGTATTTGTTTCCAGTGACTGGATTTCCACAATGCGCGGCATGAAGACTTCAGGCTTCAACGTGCGCGTAACGATTCTTATCGCCAGAAAAGATCCGGCCAGAAAAGCAACTGCAAATAGTGCTGAGAGCAGTGATGGATCGATCCCCAGATCGGTATTTTCAGCGACGACCTGACCGATCACGGCACCGATCAATAACCCGA
The DNA here is from genome assembly GCA_013152145.1 of Deltaproteobacteria bacterium. Taxonomy (GTDB): domain Bacteria; phylum Desulfobacterota; class Desulfuromonadia; order Desulfuromonadales; family Geopsychrobacteraceae; genus Malonomonas. Next base: position 3,526 of record JAADGW010000021.1, on the reverse strand, counting down.
TTATCGGCACGATGTAAAGGATAAAAGATGACTGCAGAAAATGTTTGGTGCTGGTCACAACCTTAACCCGATCACTGACCGCCGCGCCGACGGCGTTAAATGCTTCCACCTGCATCGAGTCACCGTCATCACCCGCCTGGCAGGTGCCGCTGGAGGGACAATGGTCACAGGCACTGCCGCGACTGCACAACACAACAGCAACCCGATTACTTTTTAACTCAACGATGGTCCCGTATTCTTCGATCATCTGCGCCTCGTATATTTCTCAGTCTAAAACGGTTGTAACTATTCAGCAGGATGGCCTCGCGCTGCCCTGATGGTACACCTGAACAATTTCTTCACTGCGACCGGGGGCGACCAGATAATCGATCAGTTCATTTTCTGCAACAGCGGTCTTCGGCTGGAATCTGAAAACTGGCATTTTTACCGGTCGACAGCGAGCCCAACCGACCTTCCACTCCGAGGGCTTCAGCTCCGCCGAGGGTCGCCATCCGTAACAGGGTCGGAGCATCGAGGCTGCCGGAAAAGCACCGATGAGCAAAGGCCATTTCATCCCAGACCGACAGGTTGTTATTGCTGGCCATGCTGTCGGTGCCGAGAGCGAGATTTACGCCTGCGGCGAGCAGTTTCGCAACCGGGGCGGTCCCGACCTTCAATCGGGAGTTAGAGCGTGGGCAAAGCACCAGGTGCATCCGCGCGGCGGCGATCAGGTTGATTTCGTCTGTCGTCAACTGGACACCATGAACCAGCAGGTTCCCCGGAAACAGGCCGCCGCACTGCTGAAGATATTCGGTCGGCCGACAACCGGATGGCGGCGGAATTAGATACTCCCAGCCAACCCGCGGATAAAATCTGCTGGCCAGCTCGCCGCTGCTGCGCATAATAAACTCGACCTCGGCCGAAGATTCGGCCAGATGAGTCGTGCAGGGCAGTTTTTCCTGTCGGCACTTGGTATAAATATCACTCAGATAGGCGGCACTGATGCTGTAGGGTGAGTGCGGTGAAAGTCCCAGCCGAACCTGCCCGATCTGTTGTTCGGCAAGAACCGAACGAAGTTCAAGTTTAACATGATTGATGATCTCCGGGTTCCGGCCGAGGCTCTCCAGAAACAGAACCCCCTTCAGATCGGCGCCGTAATAGAGCCTGCGACATGAGTGCTGCGAGAGGATATCGCCGACAGCACCGGTCCCGGCGGCTATTGACTGTTGAATACCGTTGAGAAGCGAACGGTCATAATGTTTTTTGCTCAACGTCCGCTTGATCCGGATCAACCGCAGAATCCAGTCGACAAAACCGTCCGGCTCGGCCGCTTCCCCGGCGGCTTTCGCCCAGGCCGGAAAATCGGTCAATTCGAGGTGCGTGTGAGCGTTGATCAACAGCGGTGTTATGACGGCGTCGGGATAATCGACAATCTCGACCGCCGGATTGGCCCGTTTAACATCAGCCAGTGGGCCAACCGCGGCAATCTGTCCATCCACAGCCAGCAACGCCCCTCCGACAAGCGGGGGGGCGTCACCGGTAAAAAGATAATTGGCAGTATAGATACGAGCCAAAGCAGTCATCCGAAGAAACGGTTAGCAGGCCTGACGAGCATTATTGACCGGGGCGGCAAAAATCGCCTTGAGTGCCGTAAGCAGGTCCTGAATTTCATCCCGTTGTACAATAGCACACTGCTCAGCAAGAACCGCGGTCAAAATCTCTTCCGTGGTCAGTGGATTTGCCAGCACTGCCCGAAAAACCGTCAGCATTTCATCCTGATAGCAGACCGCCCTTAAGCGGGTGCGCGAGACGAACGTCTTGCCGGCCTCACGCTGGTATTTCTGCACCAGTCGCACCAGTTGATCGAGCAGTTCATTCGCCCGGGTGATCTGCACCGCGGTCGCTTGCGCCAGCGCCTGTTGCAACCAGGCCGGGTTATAACGATAGGTCAGGATGTTCAGTTCCGGTTCGCTCATCAGCTCAAAATCGGGGTGCCGGCGGATTTTTTCGGCAAACTGCCGCGCTCGTGATATCCCCATATCGATCAGCAGCTCATACCCTTTGCGGCCGATGATCGACAGCCCGGCATGCACCAGCATCGACTTGCCGGGACGTGATCCTTCCAGGGTGTGACTGCCGAGGTCTTTCGACCCATGTCGCAGAATATAGGTGGCGTGGTGTTCGATGGCGGAGAGTGCGGTCGGTTGAAGAGCACCATTCCGGCCCCCATCGGGACGTAGAGCTGCTTGTGGGCGTCAATGGTGACCGAATCCGCCCGCTCGATACCGCGCAACAGTGACCGGTGAGTTTCGGAGAAGAGCGTCGGCCCGCCCCAGGCCGCATCAACATGGAAATGGCAGTTCAACTCGGCCGCCAGGTCGGCGATTTCGTCAAGCGGATCGATATTGCCGGTTTCAGTCGTCCCGGCGATGCCGACAATCGCCAACGGCTTGATTCCTTCCGTCTGCAAACGAGCGCATGTATTTCTCAGCTGCTGCATGTCGATGCGGTTCTTCTCGTCCGTGTCGATCTGTATCAGGTTGTCCCGGCCGAGACCGAGGACATCGATTGCCTTGCCGAGAGAATAATGCCCGCGCCGCGAAACCAGCACCGCCAGCCCGTTGCAATCGAGATGTTGCAACGCCTTGAACAGACCTTCCCGGGCAATCCCTTTAAACTCGCCCTGCGGAGCGCACAGACGGTTACGGGCCACCCACAGAGCGGTGATATTAGCAATCGTTCCGCCGGAGCAGAATGCCCCGAGGGCGTACTGGCTTTTGTGAATCCACTGCGGGTAGAAATCATCGTCCCGGGCATACACCAGCCGGTGCAGCATGGCCAGTACCTGCCGTTCCATCGGTGTGAAGGCTTTTGAGGTTTCCACTTTGACGAGATTCTGATTCAGCGCCGTCATGATCCGCGACAGCGGCAGCATAAAATAAGGCAGGGCCGAAGTCATGTGGCCGACAAACCCGGGAGCGGCCGTGTGGACCGATTGGGCAACCAGCTTTTCTTTGACAAATTCGGTGTATTCAGAGACAAAGGTCGGTTCTTCGGGAATCCGGGTGGCGGAGAAATCCTTTTCAATCTCCTCCAGTTCCCGTTCCAGGGCGACAATGTGGTTCTGCAGGAAACCGGTCACGTTGTCGCTGATTGCCTGATCGATCAGACCGAGGGTCGAATCAGGGGCCTCCGGAACAGTAAAAATCCGGTACAGGTTTTCCAGGTTGGCCTGGGCCATTTCTTTCTTTGTCATCGGCTCACCGAATGGATAAAAAAAGTCACCAGTTATAACAGCCCACTTTTCCCACGAAGAAAACTGTTGTCGATCAGACGGGTCTTGCCGATAAATACCGCCAGCAGCAGCACCGCGTCGTCATCAACCACGGCCTGGTCCGCCAGGGTCTGCTGATGGCAGATCTTTACATAATCGATCCGGGCGGCCTTTTCTGCGGCAATCATTTTCGTAACGACTGAAATGATCTCTTCGCTGTCGAGCATCCCGGCAGCAACCAGCCGTCTGGCCTCAGCGAGCGACCGGGACAGC
>JAADGW010000032.1 GCA_013152145.1 Deltaproteobacteria bacterium | reverse complement strand
TGCTCAAGGTCTACAAGTTGACCAGCCTGGCCGGTGCTTACTGGCGCGGTGACGAAAAGAACGTCATGCTGCAGCGGATTTATGCAACTGCATTCCAGAATAAGAAAGATCTCAAGGCCCACCTCAACCGTCTCGAAGAAGCCCGCAAACGCGATCACCGCAAGCTCGGTCGCGAACTGGATCTGTTTTCCTTCAGCGAGGAAGCCGGTGCGGGACTGGTGATCTGGCATCCCAAAGGGGCCATGCTGCGGACCATCATTGAAGATTTCGAGCGCAAAGAGCATCTCAAGCGCGGTTATGATATCGTCATGGGGCCGCAGATTCTCAAAACCGAGCTCTGGCAGACCTCCGGTCATTACGAGAATTATCGCGAAAACATGTATTTCACCGAAGTCGACGGGCAGGGCTACGGCATCAAGCCGATGAACTGTCTGGCGCACATGCTGATCTATAAGTCGAAGCCGCGTTCCTATCGCAACCTGCCGTTGCGCTATTTTGAGCTGGGAACGGTGCATCGGCACGAGAAGTCGGGGGTGTTGCACGGTCTGCTGCGGGTTCGCGGTTTCACCCAGGACGATGCCCATATTCTCTGTCGTCCGGATCAGATCGACGCTGAGGTCAAGGCGATCATGCAGTTTGTCCGGGATGTCGCCGCGGTTTTCGGTTTTGAGTACCGTATGGAACTGTCGACCCGGCCGGAAAAATCGATCGGTAGTGATGCGGATTGGGAGCGTGCAACCGCGGCTTTGCGCAGTGCGCTCGAGGACAGCGGGCAGGAGTTTGAGGTCAACGAAGGGGACGGTGCATTCTACGGACCGAAGATCGATGTCAAGCTCAAGGACGCGCTTGACAGGGAATGGCAGTGTGCTACAATCCAATGCGATTTTACCCTTCCGGAGCGGTTTGACCTGAGTTATATCGGTGCAGATGGGGAAAAACATCGCCCGGTCATGTTGCATCGAGTCATTCTCGGCTCGATTGAGCGGTTTATCGGTGTTCTGATTGAACACTACGCAGGCAGTTTCCCGCTCTGGCTTTCGCCGGTTCAGGCGATAATCCTGAATGTAACCGATAATCAGGCTGAGTATGCTGAGCAGGTTTATCAGCAGTTGCGTGCTGCCGGCGTCAGGGTTGAGCTTGATCTGCGGAATGAAAAACTCGGCTTCAAGATCCGTGAGGCCCAGGTCGCCAAGATCCCTTATATGCTGGTGATCGGTGATCGGGAGATGGAAGACCAGACGGTTGCACCGCGCTTCCGCAATGGTAAGAATCTCGCTCCGCTGAGCGTTGCTGACTTTGTCCGTTTTGTCGATAAGGAAGCAGCGGAGTATCACTAAGTTCAGAAGATCCGTAACGGATCTTTTCGCCGTTGTATTGTGTGGTTTGCTGCAGTTATCTGCATGAGAGAAGAGGAGACAGGCCCATAGCTAAGGAAGCGAACATCAATGATGCCATCAGAGCTCGGGAAGTCCGGGTGATTGATGATGAGGGTGGTCAACTGGGAATCCTTGACACCAGGGAAGCATTACGGTTGGCGAATGAGCAGGGGCTTGATCTGGTTGAAGTTTCACCGCAGGCAGAGCCTCCGGTTTGCCGAATTATGGATTATGGCAAGTATAAATACCAGCTTGCCAAGCGTGCTTCTGAAGCGAAGAAAAAACAGGTCAAGGTCGAAATCAAAGAAGTCAAGATGCGGCCCAAGACCGATGAGCATGATTTTCAATTCAAGATCAAGCATGCTCGTCGTTTTCTGGAAGAAGGCAACAAGGTTAAAATGACCATCATGTTCCGTGGTCGTGAAAACGCGCATCCGGATCAGGGCATGAAACAGCTGAAAAAAGCGGTTGAGGCGCTCAAGGATATTGGTCAGGTTGAATCACAACCGAGCAAGATGGGTCGTTTCATGACCATGATGATCGGCCCGCTGAAGAAGTGAACCGGGATACCGGAAGATATAAACAAAAGGTAACAGGAGAGTGTAATGCCCAAAATCAAGACCAATCGTGGTGCTGCCAAGCGGTTTCGTAAAACCGGCACCGGGAAAATTCGTCGGAACAAGGCGTTTACCAGCCATATTCTGACCAAGAAATCGACCAAGCGGAAGCGCGAATTACGTCAGGCCGTACTCATTCACAAGGCCGACGAACGTAATATCTCGCAACTGATTCCGTACCTGTAAGCTTTCCGCCTCAGCGCGGAGCAAAGGTTGTGAACTGTGGGGACGATCTCCCCCTGCAGATCCGGCCGCGGCGTATGCCGAAACAACACATTGAGAAGGAGAAAGAGAGATGCCAAGAGTAAAAAGAGGCTTTAAAGCCAGACGTCGTCGGAACAAGGTTCTCAAGCTTGCCAAGGGTTATCGCGGCGCCCGCAGCAAGTTGTTCCGGTCAGCAACCGAAGCAGTCGATCGTGCCCTGAATTACGCTTATCGTGACCGTCGTGTCAAAAAGCGGGATTTCCGTGCGCTGTGGATTGCCCGTATCAACGCTGCGGCCCGTGAAAACGGACTCTCCTACAGCCGCCTGATTCACGGTCTGAAGCAGGCAGAAGTGGCCCTTGATCGTAAGATTATGGCAGATCTTGCCGTCAATGACCCCGCAGGTTTCGCCGTTATTGCCGAAACCGCAAAGGCTCGACTACAGTAATCTATTCTCGGTCGTTCCAGGGAGATGGGGCCAAGGCTTCATCTCCCTTTTTTGTTCCCCGGTTCACTACCCCTTTATGTAAAAACTGACCGTTTTAGGCGGTCAGTTTCTTTGGAACAGAGAGTCAATAGACCCGCCCGCGCAAGGTCGGTCGATATCTGGATTAGCTGATGAAAGAACAATTACGACAATTACAGGAAAAAGCCCTGTCGGCGCTGCAGCAGGCGGCTGATTTAAAGGCGCTGCAGGATGTTCGTGTGCAGATTCTGGGGAAAAAAGGTGCGCTGACTGAATTGATGAAAGGGATGCGTGGTCTGTCGCCGGAAGAACGCCCCGTGGTCGGCAGCCTGGTCAATACTCTCAAAGATCAATTTGAAGCATGTTTTGCGGAGCGGCAGAGCGAGCTTCAGCAGCAGGCGATTGCTGCCAAACTGGCCGGTGAGAAAATCGACGTGACGTTGCCGGGCCGGGGGGCGGTGACCGGCAGTAAGCATCCGGTCACCCTGGTGACCGAAGCGGTTGTCGATATTTTTTCGCGGCTCGGTTTTGCCGTTGAGGAGGGCCCTGAAATTGAGCAGGATTTCTACAATTTCGAAGCCCTCAATATCCCCAAGGATCACCCCGCCCGGGACATGCAGGATACCTTTTACATCTCTGAAGACCTGGTCATGCGGACCCATACCTCACCGGTTCAGATCCGTACCATGCTCAAACAGCCGCCACCGATTCGGGTGATTGCTCCCGGAACCGTTTATCGGCGTGATTCCGATTTGACGCACAGCCCGATGTTTCATCAGATCGAAGGTTTTCTGGTCGATGAAAGGGTCACCTTTGGTGATCTGAAAGGGATTCTGACCCATTTTCTCAAGGAATTTTTTGGTGAAGGTCTGGCGGTTCGCTTCCGTCCGTCCTTTTTCCCCTTCACCGAGCCGAGCGCCGAGGTGGATATCGCCTGTGTGATCTGTGACGGCCAGGGCTGCCGCGTTTGCAGCGGCACCGGGTGGCTGGAAATCCTCGGTTGCGGCATGATCGACCCGGCTGTTTTTGACTCGGTCAATTACGACAGCGATGTTTACAGCGGTTTTGCGTTCGGCATGGGGTTGGAGCGGATTGCCATGTTGAAGTATGGGGTTAATGATCTGCGTCTGTTCTTCGAAAATGATCTGCGTTTCCTCAGACAGTTCTGATGTTGGGGAAGGATAGAGATAAATGATAGTTACCTATAACTGGTTGAAAGAATTTGTTGATTTTGATTATACCGCACAGGAGCTCTGTGATCGCCTGACCATGGCCGGTCTTGAGGTCGATGCGCTGGAAGAGATCGGCGGCGGCCTTGATTCGGTCATTGTCGCCAGGCTGGATGCCGTCGAAAAACATCCGGACGCTGATCGTCTGACGGTCTGCCAGGTGCACAACGGCAGTGACCTTGTGCAGGTGGTTTGTGGGGCCACCAACCACAAGACCGGCGATCTGGTGGCACTGGCTCAACCGGGTTCGGTTTTACCGGGAAATTTCAAAATCAAGAAGTCGAAGATCCGGGGCCAGGTGTCGATGGGGATGCTCTGCTCGGAAAAGGAACTGGCGCTGGCTGATGATTCGGCCGGGATTATGATTCTGCCGCCCGGCCTGCAACCCGGTCTGCCGGTGTTTGATGCCCTGCGGTTGAAGGATTATCAGATTGAAATCGGCCTGACCCCGAACCGACCGGACTGTTTAAGCGTTGTCGGGGTGGCCCGTGAAGTGGCCGCAATGTCCGGCAACCCGCTGAAACTACCGACTCCGCAGATCAACCCATCGTCTGAATCGATCGAAGCGCAGGTTACCGTCACAATTGAGGATGCTGAATACTGCCCGCGTTATGCCGCGCGGATGATTAAAGGGGTTAAGATCGGTCCATCACCCGATTGGCTGGTCCGTCGTCTCGAGGCGGTCGGCATGCGCTCCATCAACAACATTGTCGATGTGACCAACTACGTCATGATGGAATTGGGGCATCCGCTGCATGCCTTTGATTTCAGGCTGCTGCAGGGCGGGCAGATTGTCGTCCAGCGTGCGCAGGAAGGGCAAAAGTTTACCACTCTCGACGATCAGGAACATACCCTGGTTGCCGAAGATCTGATGATCTGCGATGGTCAGCGGCCGGTTGCCATGGCCGGTGTGATGGGCGGCCAGAACTCTGAAGTGCAGGATGATACCGAAACCATTCTGCTGGAGGCGGCCTACTTCAAGCCGACGGTGATCCGTCGCACCAGCAAACGCCACGGTCTGCATACCGAGTCTTCGCATCGGTTCGAGCGCGGTGCCGACATCGACATGATTCCCGTTGCTCTGGATCGGGCCGCCAGCCTGATGGCTGAACTGGGGCAGGGGACGGTGCTCTCGGGCGTCATTGACAACTATCCGCAGCCGCTGGAAGCAGTAGTGGTGAGTCTCGATGTTGCCAGGGTTGTCGCCCTGCTTGATATTCCGATCGACAGCGAAACCGTACAGGTTCTGCTCGAGTCGATCGGTCTGCGGGTTGATGCCGGTGACAGCACTTCCCGCCTGCAGGTGACGGTGCCGAGCTTCCGTCCGGACCTTGAGCGCGAGGTCGATCTGATCGAAGAGGTTGCACGGCTCTACGGTTATGATCGTATCCCCGTCACCATGCCGGTCGGGACGGTTGACGCGTCTCTGCCGCCGTTACGCCAGCAGGTGCAGAAAAAACTGCGTGATGCCATGGTGGCCTGTGGTTTTTCCGAAGCGTTGAATTATTCTTTTTATGCGGCTGATGCCATCGACAAATTAAGGATTGCCGCAGACGATCCGCGGGCCGAGCATGTCAAAATTCTCAACCCGTTGTCCGAAGATCAGGTCGTCATGCGGACCAGTCTGGTGCCGAGCCTGCTGGAAACGGTCGCGCGTAACCTGGCTTATCGCAGTATCGATCTGCGCCTGTTCGAGCTGCGACCGGTATTTTTGCTCCGGGACAATGGTGATAGCTGTGAAGAACGCCTGACGTTGACCGCGGTGGCTTGCGGCCGGCGTTATCCTGAGGGCTGGGCGCAACCTGCCGGGCAGATCGATTTCTACGACCTCAAAGGGGTTGCCGAGCAACTGCTGGAAACGGTGCAGGTGACGACGGTTGAATTTTCTTCCGATCAACCGGAACCTTACCTGCATCCCGGTAAATCCTGCCGTTTACTGCAGTCCGGCAAGTGCTTCGGCACTCTCGGCGAAGTTCATCCCCAGGTGCTGGCTGCCTTCGATATCGATCAGCCGGTGTATCTGCTTGAGATTGATGTCGAGTCGCTTATTCCTCTGGCAGGTGAGTACCAGAAGTTCAAGCCGCTGTCCCGCTTCCCGGATGTGATTCGCGACAGCGCCCTGCTGCTGGATGAATCGGTCACTGCTGCGCAGGTGCTGGAGATTATTGCTCGGACGAAGCTGAAATATATTGAAAATGTTGTGCTTTTCGACCTTTACACCGGGAAGGGGATTCCGCAGGGTAAGAAGAGCCTGGCGGTCCGGGTTCGTTACCGGGACATGGAGAAAACCTTGACTGAGGAGGAGGTTGTCAAGGCGCACAACAAGCTGATTAACTCACTTTGTCATCAGTTAGGTGCAGAAATTCGCTGATAGCAGTTGCACAGAGTTTTTCTCTGTGGTATAAGTCCTGAAAAATCAAATAGATAGTAGATTTCTATCAAGCACCTGCAGGAGTGTGCGGGAGGGATTATGACCAAAGCTGACCTTATTGAAAGTGTTTACCTGACCACCGGTTTTTCGAAGAAGGAATCGGCCGCAATTGTTGAGATGGTTTTTGACCTGATGAAGGCGACACTGGAGACTGGTGAGAAAATCAAAATTGCCGGTTTCGGAAATTTTGTCGTCAAGGAAAAAGCTTCACGGCGGGGGCGGAACCCACAAACCGGTGATGAAATAGAGATTTCATCGCGCAAAATTTTGACCTTCAAACCGAGTCAGGTGCTTAAGTCCGCGATCAATGACGAAGATTCCTGATGCGTGTATTGAGCTAAATGGCGCTCGAAATACCAGATAAACTCTATTTTAAAATCGGCGAAGTCGCTGCTCTGCTGAATATCAAGACTCACGTGTTACGCTACTGGGAGACTGAGTTTACTGCCCTGCGGCCGGTTAAGAGTCGTTCCAACCAGCGTCTTTACCGTCGTAATGATGTCGAAATGGCCCTGTTGATAAAGGATCTGCTTTATCGGCAGGGCTTTACCATTGCCGGTGCAAAAAAGAAAATCAGTACGGATCTGCGTTCGCAGCACCTGCCTGATTGTAACGGTGAGTCCCCGTTGGCTATTTTGCAGCAAGTCAAGGCCGATTTGTTGCGTATCCGCAGCCGGCTGAATAACAACCCCGATACTGAATAAAGGGTTCCTGTGTTAATACTGGTGACCAATGACGATGGTGTCCGCTCACCGGGCATCAGGGCTCTGGCCGCCGCCCTGCTCGACCTCGGGCGCGTGGTGGTGGTTGCCCCGGACCGGAATCGCAGTGCTGTCGGTCATGCCTTGACTCTGGAGCGGCCGCTGCGGGCCGAAGAGATCAAGCCGGATGTCTTTGCTGTCGACGGAACACCGACGGACTGTGTCAACCTCGGCGTTCACGGTCTGCTGCAGCAGACCCCGAACCTGGTGGTTTCAGGGATTAACTGCGGCAGCAATATCGGTGACGATATCACCTATTCCGGGACTGTCTGTGCGGCGATGGAAGCGTCGCTGATGGGGCTGCCGGCTTTCGCGGTTTCGCTCGACTGCCGCCAGTTTCAGGCGCACGACTTGTCTCTGGCCGCGCACTTTTCGCGACAGCTTGCTGAACAGGTTCTACAGAACGGTCTGTCGCAAGGGACTTTTCTCAACGTCAACGTTCCGATCGGCGGCTATTGCGGTGTCCGCTTGACACGTCAGGGGAAGCGCCGCTACGGGGAGTCGGTGACCGTTAATCAGGACCCACGCGGCCGTCATTATTACTGGATTGGTGGCGGTGAGGTCGGTTTTGAAAGTATCCCGGGCAGTGATTGCAATGCCCTGCACGAAAAACAGATTTCTGTGACCCCGTTACATACAAATCTGACCAATGATGATTCTTTTCCCGCGTTGCACAACTGGTCGCTGGAGTCCTATGAGGGGCCTGCATGATCGATTTCTCGGTTGCCCGGCGGCGCATGGTGGAACAGCAAATCATCGCTCGAGGGATTGATGATCAACGGGTCATTGATGTGATGTTGCAGGTTCCCCGCCATCTTTTTGTCGAACCGGGCCTCCAGAGCCACGCCTACAGTGATGCCTCATTGCCGATCGGCGAAAAGCAGACCATTTCCCAACCCTATATGGTGGCCGCTATGTCCGCCGCGCTTGACTTGCAGGGGCATGAGCGGATTCTGGAAATCGGTACCGGTTCCGGGTATCAGACGGCCATTCTGTCGCTGCTGGCCAAGCGGGTTTACTCAATCGAGCGGATTTCACTGCTGGCCGGTCGGGCGCGGAAAGTTCTCGATCAGTTGTGTCTGAGTAATGTTAATATCAAGGTCGGCGACGGGACCCTCGGCTGGCGGGATCAGGCACCGTTTGACGGGATTCTTGTCGCTGCCGGAGCACCGGATATCCCGACGGAGTATCTCAGTCAGCTGGAGATCGGCGGCAGGCTGGTGCTGCCGGTCGGCGATCGTTTACAACAGATATTGATGCGGGTGACACGGCAGCCCGACGGCTCTTTTAAGCAGGAACAATTGATGGGCTGCCGTTTTGTTCCGTTGATCGGTGAACAGGGCTGGCGGACGGATAACACGGATTAGCGTGCCGACGATGGTTTATCATGTGAGTTGCGCGCCGGGCGGTTAGCCGGTCGATCCGGGCTTGCAGCCTCAGGGAATTCGTATCGTTTTGTGCTTCCACAGGTGGTGCTGGATGTTCAGGCAGCGGACGATATATGTGCGGTGGGGATGCTGCTTATGAGCAGTCGCTGGAGCTTTTGGGTCCTGTTGCTGCTGCTCCTGTCCGCCTGTGGTGGTGGGATCTATCACACCGTCCGGCCCGGCCAGACGCTCTATCGTATCAGCCGCACCTATCATATCAACGAAGCGACCCTCGCCAGAGTAAACCATATCACTGATCCGACCCAGCTGCGTGCCGGAACCCGCTTGTTCATTCCCGGCGCAGATCGTGTCCGAGCGGTTGTTGTGGTGAAATCATCGGCGGCGGGCAACCGCTCTGCCGTAAAGCGGCCGCCGATTAAAAAGAAAACCACAGCCGTTGCCGCGCAGAAGCAAAAGCGGCAACGCTACACGCCCAGGGCTGCGGTAAAAAAAACGCCGGTCAAGCGAGCCGCCAGGTCAACAGAGATCAAGAAGCTGCAGTGGCCGCTGCGTGGTAAGATCGTCCGTTCTTTCAGTGCCACCGCCAAAGCCGGGGGCGGCAAAGGGATTGAGATTGCTGTCAAGACCGGCAGCTCGGTGCGGGCTGCAGAGGCGGGCAAGGTGATCTACAGCGGTGACGGGGTCCAGGGCTATGGTCATCTGATTATCCTGCAACATGAAAATGATCTGTTTACGGTTTACGGGTTCAATCGGCGGAATTTAGTCCGGCAGGGTGATTTTGTCAGCAAGGGTGAAAAAATCGCCCTGTCCGGAGTGCCTCCCGGTGGCGGTGTCCCGCGGATGCATTTTGAGGTGCGCAGAGGCAAGCGGGCAGTAAATCCGATTTTATACTTGCCTTAAGCTTTCAACGTCTCCTAGACTGCGTTTTAACGTTCTGATGTTATTTGTTTTTTGGGGAGGGCCAGATGGACGAAATGGTATCTGAGTTTGATCGTGGTGAGAGTGGAGCCGGTGACCGCAAGGAGCTGGAAGGTTTTACCGGGGTTGAGCCGGTTGCGGGGGCAGGAAGTGATGATGCCGCAGGTTCTCCGGTCGACAAGGCGCTCCATGAAGAGGAATATGTCGCGGCTGATGCCATCAAACTCTACTTGAAGGAAATCCAGAAAAGTAACCTGCTGACCGCCCAGGATGAGCGTGAGCTTGCCGGTCTGATCGCCGAGGGGGATGAGGCCGCCCGGGCACGGATGATCGAGTCGAATCTGCGGTTGGTCAAAATCGCCAAACGTTACATGAATCGTGGCCTGCCCTTTCTCGATCTGATCGAAGAAGGGAACATGGGGCTGATCAAGGCGGTGGAAAAATTCAAGGTCAGCAAGGGCTGTCGTTTTTCCACCTATGCAACTTGGTGGGTCCGGCAGTCGATAGAGCGGGCGTTGGTCAACCAGAGCCGCACCATCCGTTTACCGGTTCATGTGGCTGACGATATCAACCGGCTGGTCAAGGTCAGCCGCGAACTGGTGCAACGCTTAAAACGTGATCCGAGTCTCGAAGAGGTCGCCGAAGCCATGGGCGCCGATATTGCTTATGTGCGGCGGATGATGATCCTGTTGAAGAAGACCTATTCGATTGAGCATCCGATGGGTGAAAATAGCGACTACAGCCTGATCGATACCATTGAAGATAAAAACCTGGTCGATCCCGGCAGTATGATTGAGGA
>JAADGW010000138.1 GCA_013152145.1 Deltaproteobacteria bacterium | reverse complement strand
CTGGCAAAGCGGGCTGATGTCACGAACGGTATCATCTCCATGATTGAGCAGAACAGCAGCAGCCCCTCAATCGCCACCCTGAAAAAAATTCTTGACGGTTTCCCCCTTTCCCTGACCGATTTTTTCTCCTTCGGCGCACCGTCCCAGGATAAAATCATCTACCGTGCTGATGAACTGGTTGAAATTGGCGGTAAGAAGGTTTCCTACCGGCAAGTCGGCTCCAATCTCAAGGGGAAGTCGATGCAACTTATCCATGAACGGATTGAACCGGGAGCGGATACGGGAAATGAGATGCTGCGGCATGAGGCCGAAGAGGGGGGGATTGTCATCAAAGGGCAGATTGAACTGACGGTCGGGGGGCAGGTCGATATCCTCAACGCGGGGGACGCTTACTATTTTGACAGCCGCCTACCGCACCGTTTCCGCAATATCGGTACGGAGGTCTGCGAGATCATAAGCGCCTGTTCTCCACCTTCCTTTTAGAGTAACGGATTTCGTAACTATTCAGCCAGATGGCCTCGGGGTGCCCATCGCGCCGCTGAATAGTTACCGGATTTCAGTGATAGTCCTCTTCACGTTGGTGTCGAACCGCTAAAATGGTGACAGTTTTCTTGTCCTCAATTTCAAATAGAACGACATAGCCTCTTGCGCCGAAGGATATGATCATTTCACGGAGCAGCGGATCTTCTGGAGTTGCCTTTCGACAAGTGAAGGGAAAGTCTCGGAGAAATTCGATGCCTTTCTGAATGACATCGAGAGCATTGCGGGCAGCCGTAATATCCTGGTCAACGAGAAAACCATAGAGGCGAACAATATCTTCCTTTGCTGCCTTGGTATAGCGAACCCGGTAACTCACTTGGCGATTTTTTCTTCAGTACGGGCGAGTATGCCGTTCAGCTCATCAAAAACCTCTTCTGCTGAAAAATACTCCCCTGTTCGCTGTGCCTCGTCTCTGGATGCCAGTCCACGGGCAATAAACTCCTGCCGGACCTTTCGGTGCTGGATACCCGCTCGCAATGATTCTTCCATAAAACTGGATAGGGTCTCGCCTTCCCGCAAAACATTTTCAGCGGCTTGACGAAGTTCGGGCTCAACTCTTAATGATGGAATTGTTGAAGATTTCATATTGCGACTCCTTGCGCTGCATTTGCAATACATTCTACAGGAAATCGACTTTCTGAGCAATGGGTTCATGCGGCCCTTGGAGTGGGCAGCGCGAGGCCATCCATCGCGCTGCTGAATCGTTACCTTTTTTTCAGTGTCTTTACTGTCGGTTTCAGACCTTCATCTGTTTGTACAACGCCCCGGTCGGAGTCTCGAAAAAGGCGTTGAGCGGGATCTCTTCCTGTTTGATAAAGCCTTTTTCCGGAAGTTTGCCGCATGCCACCAGATTGACCACCGCACACACTGCCCCGGCGGTTGTCCAGGAGATTGCCCGCCACATCTGCCCCGCGATCAGTTGCGGATAGTAGGCACGGACAAACTCTTCACGCAGTAAATTGCCTTCCTGGTGTCCCTCTACGGCGGTGTGCACATAGACCACATCATCGTTGACCGGAGGTTTGGCATTGACCAGAATTTCGCCGGCATGTTTGCGATCATTTTTCATCAGCAGTTCATCGAAGAAAAACCGCATCAGGCGACAATGACCGGGATAACGAATGGTTTTGTAATTGAGCGAAGCAACCTTTCCCGCAAAGCTGTCGCACATCGAACCGAGCCCGCCGGAGGTGGTGAACGCTTCCAGTTGCAGTCCATCGATGACAATCGTTTCGAGCCCTTCCATCGGCGGCACCTGGGTCTGTTTGCCACCAGCAATGACATCGCAGGGGTTCAGATATTCGTTGACGACCCCTTCCGGGGACCAGTTGAAGGCGTAACCGAGCAGGCCGCGAGGGTGTTGGGGCAGGGCGCCGACCCGCAGTTCGATACTGCGGATAGTATCGAAACGGGCGGCCAGATCTGCACCGACGATGGAAATAAAGCCGGGTGCCAGTCCACATTGCGGCGCCATGACCCCTTTGGCGGTCGGGGCCAGCTCCTGAATGAGATGAGTGGTGGCGACATCTTCGGTCAGATCAAAATAATGTCGGCCCAGTCGGTGTGCAGCATGGGCAACCGGCAGGTTCAGGTGGTACGGCAGACAGGTGACCACCGCATCATGGTCCAGCAGAGCGGCATCGAGCAGCGCTTCATCCTGAATCGACCCTTCACGCGTGGCAAACTTGTATCCGGTCGGCACCTGGCGGTCCAGACCGGTGACCCGATAGCCTTCTTCCTGCAGCAGGCTCGCCACCAGCAGCCCCACTTTGCCCAAGCCGATGACGAGCACCGAGTTTATTGTTTTTGCCATAATGGATATCTCCTGATGGTTAAATATGAATGAAATACGGCTCAGACACGTTCGAGAACCAGCGCAATTCCCTGGCCAACCCCGACACACATGCTACAGAGTGCCCGCTTGCCGCCGCTGCGTTGCAGTTGATGAACCGCGGTTGTGACCAGCCGGGCGCCGCTCATCCCCAACGGATGTCCCAGTGCGATCGCCCCGCCCTGTGGATTGATGCGTGGATCATCATCCGCCAGGCCGAGCTGCCGGGTACAGGCCAGCGCCTGAACGGCAAAAGCTTCATTGAGTTCCAGAAGGTCCAGATCCTCCAGGGTCAAGTTCAGGCGGCCGAGCAATTTTCTCGTTGCCGGAACCGGCCCCACTCCCATAATCCGCGGTGCGACTCCGGCGGTAGCCATGCCCAGCACTCTGGCCCTGGGGGTAAGACCGTATCGTGCCGCGACCTGCTCGGTTGCCAGCAACAGGGCTGCCGCGCCGTCATTGACCCCTGAGGCGTTGCCCGCAGTGACCGTCCCTTGGGGTGATATGGCTTTCAGCTGGGCCAGTTTTTCCAGAGTGGTTGAGCGTGGATGCTCATCTTTATCGACAATCAGTGGGTCCCCTTTTCGCCGGGGGACGCTGACCGGAACGATCTCCTCGGCCAGCCGCCCGTCCTGCTGAGCCGCCGCTGTCTTGACCTGACTCCAGAGCGCAAACTGGTCCTGATCCTCACGGCTGATATTACAATCGCGCGCCAGGTTCTCGGCCGTTTCCGGCATCGAATCGGTCCCGTAACGGGCCTGCAACCGGGGATTAACAAAGCGCCAACCGATTGTCGTATCAAACATTTCGGTGGAGCGGGAGAAGGCGGAGGGAGCCTTGCCGATTACAAAGGGGGCGCGGGACATGCTTTCCACGCCGCCGACGATCATCAGTTCTGCATCCCCGGCCTTGATCGCCTGGGCGGCACCGCCGACGGCATTCAGACCGGAACCGCACAACCGGTTGATCGTGCTGCCCGACACGTCTTCAGGCAAGCCGGCCAGCAACAGGGCCATCCGTGCCACATTGCGGTTATCTTCACCGGCCTGATTGGCACAACCGAGCACAACGTCATCCACCGCTGCCCAGTCAACCGCGGGGTTACGCGCCATCAACGCCTTAAGCGGAACCACCGCCAGATCATCGGTACGGACGGCAGAAAGAGCACCGCCGTAACGCCCGATTGGCGTACGGATGGCGTCGCAGATAAACACTTCATTCATGGGTTACACCTCACTTGGAACAGCAATCAAAATCCGTAATTATTCAGCCAGATGGCCTCGGGGTGCCCACTTCAAGGGTGTCTGCCGCCTGGATGGCGACAGTCAAGCCCCATGGATGGGTTCATGCGGCCCTTGGAGTGAGCAGCGCGAGGTCATCCACCGCACTGCCGAATAAGTTACCAAAATCCTACAGCAGATCTTTCAGTTTACGAAAACCGCCCAGCATCACCTCGGCGAGACGGTCGATTTCTTTTTCAGTCATCGGCGTCGAGAGAACGCCGGAGCAGGTATTGATCATCATCAGCCCGTTAGCGAAGAGATGATCGAGCAGCGTTTTGATCAGCTGAGTTTCTTTTTCGTCCATAAACGCTTCACGGTAATTTTTTGGCGCCACCGGCTTCAGATGAACGCGGAACATCGAGCCGCCACCGGTAACACAGGCCGGGATATCCGCAACTTTGATCGCTGCGGCCAGCTGATGGCGCGCCCGGTCCGCCAGGCGGTTAAGATTTTTTACCGCCGCCGGATCGAACAGCTCCATCGCTGCCAGCCCGGCGGTCATGGTGATCGGATTGGCGGAAAAGGTACCCGAGTGGGGAAACAGCAGCTTGTCAGCCAGCGGGTTCATTACCTCCATCACCTGTTTGCGGCCAGCCAGGGCACCCACCGGAAAACCCCCGCCGATCATCTTGCCCAGCGCAGTCAGATCCGGCTGCACCCCGTAGCTCTGTTGTGCACCGCCGTAACCGGAACGGAAAGTGATCACTTCATCGCAGACCAGCAGCGCACCATTGGCGCGGGTCCAGTTATAAAGCGCCTGCATAAAATCGACCGAGGCGGGGATCAGGCCGACCCGGTGCGGCAGCAGATCGATCAGCACGCAAGCCAGTTCCGTTGCATGCCGGTCGAGAATTTCTATCGCCCGTTCAGGATCATTGAAGGGGATGACAACAACGTCGCTCAGGGCCGCGGCCGGGGTTCCATAAGCCACCGGGACACTGGCCGGGCTTTCTATATTCCCCCAGTTTGCCGGGCTGGCGGTCTGGCTGACCTCGGCATAATCGTACAGACCGTGATAAGCACCTTCCACTTTGGCAATCTTTGGTCGACCGGTGTAAGCACGGGCAGCCTTCAGACAGCTCATCACCGCTTCGGTCCCGGAGTTGACAAAGCGGATCTTTTCGAAGCCGGGATTGCGACGGCACAGATGCTCCGCGTAGCGGACTTCCACCTCGGTCGCCAGGGTGAAGGCGGTCCCCTTCGGCAACTGCTCTGTCACTGCGGCAACGATGGCGGGATGGGCATGGCCGTGGATCAGCGAAGCCATGTTGTTGGCAAAGTCGATCCGCTCCACCCCTTCGATATCAGTGACGTAACAGCCGTTCCCCCGTTCAGCATACAGCGGATGCGGTGAACGCAACACGGTATTACGGCTGACCCCGCCCGGCATCACCTGACAGCCCCGCCGGTAGAGTTGGGCACTCCGTGAGTTGGCTGACGGCACTGGGGTATTATTCTTCATGGTATTCATCCTCGGTTACAGATTTTCATTGAACGCTGTAGCAATTTACCTGGCAACCGGCAGCAACCTGCCGGCGGTTCGCTGCCGGATATCCTCAAAACTGATGCCAGGGGCCAGCTCGACAATCTGAAACCCCGCCGGAGTCACGTCGATAACGGCAAGATCGGTGTAAATCCGGTTCACCACTGCCTTGCCGGTCAGCGGATAACTACAGGACGCCACCAGTTTCGGCTCGCCGTCCCGGGTACAGTGCTGGGTAATAACGTAGATGGTTTTAACCCCGGCAACCAGATCCATCGCCCCGCCGACCGCCGGGATCGCATCCGGCTCGCCGGTCGACCAGTTAGCCAGATCACCTTGTTCGGAAACCTGCATCGCCCCCAGCACACAGATATCGATATGCTGGCCACGAATCATGGCGAAGCTGTCGGCATGATGGAAGAAAGCCGCTCCAGGAATCGCCGTCACCGCTTTTTTCCCGGCATTGATCAGCTCGGGGTCTTCCTCGCCCGCCGCCGGTACCGGTCCCATGCCGAGCAGACCATTTTCAGTGTGATAGATCACTTCACGACCGGTGGGAACATACTGGGCCACTTTCTCCGGAATGCCGATCCCCAGATTGACATAAGAGCCATCGGGGATATCGAGCGCCGCCCGACTGGCCATCTCTTCGCGGTTCCAGCCGCAGAGCTGTTCTTTTTTCGTCGTCATGGGTAGTGCCTTCCTTCGGCAACCAGTTTTGCTTCCTGCGCAGGTTCGGCAACCGTAACAATCCGGTCGACGAAGATTCCGGGTGTGACCACCACTTCCGGATCGATGCCGCCCGGATCGACCAGCAGACCGGTCTGCACGATGGTGGTCGCGGCAGCCATCGCCATAATCGGGGCAAAGTTGCGCGCTGTCTTATTGTAAACCAGATTGCCGTAACAATCGGCCTGCCGGCATTTGATCAATGCGAAATCTGCCTTCAGGCCGAACTCCATGACATACTCACGACCCTCGAAGCTACGCTGTTCCTTGCCCTCGGCCAAGGGGGTACCGACCGAAGTCGCGGTATAAAAAGCCGGGATTCCCGCCCCGCCGGCCCGGATCCGCTCTGCCAGCGTCCCTTGCGGCACCAGTTCGAGCTCTATTTTGCCGCTGCGATACAGTTGTGGAAAAACCCTGGAACCGACTGTGCGTGGATAGGAACAGATCATTTTGCGAACCCGACCGTTCTCGATCAGCGCCGCCAGACCGACGTGGCCGCGGCCGGTGTTGTTGTTGACCACGGTCAGATCTCTGGCGCCCTGGTCGATCAGGGCGTGAATCAGTTCGATCGGACTGCCGGCCTCACCGAAACCGCCGATCATCACGGTGGCCCCGTCAAAAATGTCCTCGACCGCGGCGGCGAGTGATGCTACACGCTTGTCAATCATTCTCGTTCCCTGTCAATTCGAGTGGCTCAGGCCAGCCGCTGGCGCAGTACTTCGGCCAGAGCTGCTTCAATTTCCTTGAGTTCCGTCTCGAAGAAATAATTTTGCGTATCGAACGGCAGCAGCAGATCGATCTTGTTCTTCTGTTCATCATATCTGGCGTGGAACACCCGATCCATCCATTGCATGTTACGCCCCTCGGTAAACTGCAGGGCGAAACATTTTTCACCATTGATAACAGCGGTCCCCAGAATCGCCAGTTTGCCGGCTGAGATCGTCATCGAGATATGTCGTGACGGCCGGTTGATCGAAGAGAGGGAATGATAGATCCGGCTGAAAATCCGTTCAATATCTGCCAGCGGTGCCGCAAAATAATGATGCTCTCCGGTCGGCCGGGCGGCGTACATCGAGTGGAAACCGATCCCCAGCATCGCCAGAATGTTGGCCAGATCGATCCAGTTCTGCGCCGACCGGTCGACATCCACCTTGCCGTTCTCGTCGGTAAACAGGCTGATATGGTTCATGATCGGACTCTGGCTGCGGACCATCACCCCGTGTGCTTTCAGCCGCCGGATCGCGGCGATGGTTCGCGGATTCAGCAGTTCCCGCGGCGTGGAGAAGTGCGCCATCCAAGCCATCTGGATACCGTTTTCATACAGCAGATCAAACAGCTCCAGCATTTTGTCGTACCGGGGGCTGAGGATCATCTCGGGATGAAAGGTCAGTGCCCGGGAACCGAGACGGATGTTGCGGATGTGTCCCAGTTCTGGGTCCTCAATAATCGGTGTAATATACTGGGAAAAGCGGTTGGCCGGTATAAAGCCACCATCACCGCCGGTGATCAGCAGGTCGGTCACTTCGGGATGTTTTTTCAGGTAGCGGTGCAGCTGGTTAATATCCTTCTGCAGGAACATGTCTTCATCACCGCGCACCTGAGCATGGCGGAAACAGTAGGTACAGAAGGAGAAGCAGTTCTGGGTCGACGTGTCGAAGATCAACTGGCACTGGGGATATTTGTGCTGGCTGCCCTCAAGAAATTCAACTTCGCCGTTGTCATTCTCAAACCAGGGCTTGTTGAGCTGCTGGTTGCCGTCGTGCGGGTTGGTCCGTTCGGTGTAATCGGCGACAATGCGGGCTTTTTCTGCTTCCGTTCCGGCTTCGACATAGGCTCTGGTCGGCTCCGGAGCAATCATGCCCGGCTGCGGCAGGACCAGCTGATAGACCGAATCGGTCTGATAATTATCCCAGTTGATACTGTTCAGGGCATGGCTGGTGGCCAGAAACCGGTAGACCTCGATATAGAATTCCCGCTCCGGGATTTTACTCAGTTCGATGCCGTTTTTCTGCAGAATTGCACAGACCCGGCGGAAACCTTCGAGGCCGGTATAGTTGGTCCCGACCTCAAACAGGAAGGGTTTGGTTTCCAGCAGCCCGGAATGCTGAGGGTAGGCGGCCTGTAGACGGCTTAACAGACCGACCGGCAGCAGTTTCTCAGCCACGATGATTTGCCGGGCTTCAGCTGAAAACTGGTATCTGTCCAGCATCGCCGCGAGATCGGAAGGCCTGACGACGAGGTGGGCTTTGTGCTCGGAGGCGGATGGGGCGGCTGCGTTCTGACGGGTCATTTTATGCTCCTGTCGACTCTCTCAATGAAACAACTAAAATCTCAGTTGTTAGCCACCAAGACGCCAAGTCACCAAGAGCGTCAAAGCCCTTGGTGCTCTTGGTGACTTGGTGGCGATCAGTCCTTGTTTGATGAATTGGAACCGTTATTTTAACACCGGGAGAACCGCTCGCCTCGATCAGGGGATCGAGCCATCATCTCCGGGCCCTGCCGTGCAGGTTTAAATATCGAACTTGATCCCTTGCGCCAAAGGGAGCGTTCTGCCGTAGTTAATCGTATTGGTCTGGCGGCGCATATAGGCCTTCCAGGCATCAGAGCCCGATTCGCGCCCGCCGCCGGTCTCTTTTTCGCCACCGAAAGCGCCGCCGATTTCCGCTCCCGAGGTGCCGATGTTGACGTTGGCAATTCCGCAATCCGAGCCGGCAGCGGACAGAAAAGCTTCTGCTTCCAGCAGGTTCCGGGTGAAAATCGCTGAAGACAGTCCCTGTACCACGCCGTTTTGCAATTCAATGGCATTTTCCACCTCGCCCTGATAGCTGAGCAGGTAAAGGATCGGCGCAAAGGTTTCTTCCTGGACAATCTCGTAGCTGTTCTCGGCTTCGACCACCGCCGGCTTGACGTAGCAGCCGGACTCGTAGCCTGCACCGGTGAGAACCTCACCGCCGTAAATCACACGGCCCCCTTCTTCGACAACCCGCACCAGGGCGTTGCTGAACGCTTCGACCGCCCCCTTGTCAATCAGTGGACCGACGTGGTTGTTTTCGTCCAGCGGGTCACCGATCCGCAAACCACCATAGGCTTTGACGATGGTCGCTTTGACTTTCTCGTAGATCGATTCATGGATAATCAGCCGCCGGGTCGAGGTGCAACGCTGACCGGCGGTACCGACGGCACCGAAAACGATGGCCGGCAGAGCCATCTTGAGATCCGCTTCGGGGGTCAGAATGATCGCATTATTGCCACCCAGCTCAAGAATCGCCTTGCCGAACCGTTTGGCAATCACCTGTGCTCCATGACGACCGACCTCGGTTGAACCGGTGATCGAAACCAGCGGCACCCGTTTATCGCTGAGCAGCCGTTCGCCGACCGATGAACCACGCCCGACGATGAGACAGAACAGCCCTTCGGGAAGGTCATTGGCTTTGATCACCGCGGCAAGAATATTCTGTACAGCGATCGCGGTCAGCGGCACCTTTGAGGAGGGCTTCCACAGGTTGGTATCGCCGCAGACGGTGGCAATCATGGCATTCCACGACCAGACCGCGACCGGAAAGTTAAACGCGCTGATGGTGCCGACCACTCCGAGGGGATGGTACTGGTCGTACATCCGGTGATGCTCACGTTCGGAGACCATCGTCGAGCCGTAGAGCTGACGCGACTGGCCGACGGCAAAATCGCAGATATCGATCATCTCCTGAACTTCCCCCTTGCCTTCCTGCAGCGATTTACCCATCTCGTAGGAAACCAGGGTGCCCAGAGCGTCTTTGTGTTTACGCAGCTGCAGGCCGATCTGACGGACAACTTCCCCCCGTTTCGGGGCAGGCACCATGCGCCATACCTTGAAGGCTTCCACAGAGATTGACACCAGTTTTTCGTAGTTCTGCTCCGAGGCCAGATAGACGCTGGCAATCAGTTTGCCATCGACCGGCGAAACAATCTTCAACTCACCCTGATCGGTGGTGTCATTCCATTCAATCCCGGTTGATGCACCGAAATTTTTGTCTTTAATCCCGAGCTCTGTTAAGAAATCCATGCCGCCTTCTCCTTTGCTGTTCTCAGCATCGCGCACAAGTCACCGCAGTCCATCCCTCCGGGCACTTTATAAAAAGGCTGACCAAAGGTAAAATATTGTTTTTCTGCAGGGGACCAAGGTGAAAGCTATAGCTCCCTGCGTGACCTGAAAATTGACACTGTTTCGGTGCCGGCTGTTTATCCGCCACTGCAAGGGTGTGTCGCCTGGATGGCGACGGTCAAGCCCCAGAGATGGGTTCATGCGGCCCTTGGAGTGGGTATCCCGAGGCCATCCATCGCGCCGCTGAATAGTTACACGCAATCAAGGTTATCAATGATATTCAGATTATGCAGAATTTGTTTCAGGAACAGATTCCGCTGCTGCCGCTGAGGGTGGCATTGATGCCGTTTTTATCCGGCTGAGAGGATTTTTTCGGGGGGGGAGGAACACGTAATTTTTAAGTCATCGATTCAGCCAGATGGCCTCGGGATGTCCACTTCAAGGGTGCCTGTCGCCTGGATGGCGACGGGCAATCCCCAGGGATAGGTTTATGCGGCCCTTGGAGTAGAAAGCGTGAGGCCATTCCGACCGCTTTGTGTCGCTGGTGCGCCGAAAGCGTCAGACGCAAGGCGTTGATTTTTCCCGCTGCCCGGCCAAGGCATTCGCCACTCGGGAGCCGGAGGGGCGGTTGAGAATATCGGAGATATAACGTCCGGCAGCGACCAGCGCCTGCAGATCGACCCCCGCTTCAATCCCGAGCCCTTTGAGCATGTAGAGCAGATCTTCACTGGCGACATTGCCCGAGGCCCCGGGTGCAAAAGGGCAGCCGCCGAGCCCGGCAACCGAGCTGTCGATGACCGCTATGCCGCGTTCCATCACCGCGAGGATATTGGCCAGTGCCTGACCGTAGGTGTCGTGGAAATGGACCGCCAGCCGTTCGATCTGAACCTTCTCTGCGACGGCATCGATCATCGCCTGGGCTTTGCCGGGGGTGCCGACGCCGATCGTATCGCCGAGGGAGATTTCATAACAGCCGAGTTCCATCATCCGTCCGGCGACCCAGGCAACCGTCTGTGGTTCGACGTTCCCTTCGTAGGGGCAACCGAGTGCGCAGGAGACGTAGCCGCGGACTCGCAGGCCCTGCTTTTTCGCAGCCTCACAGACTTCACCGAAGCGGTCGAAACTGACGGCGATGGAGCAGTTGATGTTCTTGCGGGAAAAACTTTCCGAGGCCGAGCCGAATACCGCCACCTCTTCAGCACCGGCCGCAAGTGCCGCCTTAAAACCCTGCAGGTTCGGTACCAGCACCGGGTAGCTGACCCCCGAACGGCGTTTGATCCCCTTCATCACTTCGCTGCTGTCAGCCATCTGCGGTATCCAGGTCGGCGAGACGAAGCTCGCTCCCTCGATTGCCGCAAGGCCGGTTTCCGAGAGCTGATTGATCAGTTTTATCTTTACTTCGGTCGGGACAATGGTGGCTTCATGTTGCAGCCCATCGCGCGGGCCGACCTCAACCATCTTGATCCGTTTCGGCAGTCTCATCTCAACTCCCCTCGTCTGCTTCAAAGACCAGTAACGGAGCACCCTCGTCGACCAGGGCTCCGGCTTTGTAGTTCATCTGTGTGACCCTGCCGTCACAGGGGGCGGAAATCGTATGTTCCATCTTCATCGCTTCGAGAATCACCAGTGGCGTGCCGCGTTTGACCTGCGCTCCGTCTTCGACCAGCAACGCAATAATCTTGCCCGGCATCGGGGCGTTCAGGTTGCCGCCGGTATCTTCCTGGTCGAACGCCTCGGCGTAGGGATCGTGCAGCATCAGGCTGTGACTGTGGCCGCAGTAGAGTACCTCCAGCAGCATCCCGCTGCGCATCACCTGGGCGTTCAGCTGCCGACCGTTGATCGTTGCCAGCAACCGCCCGGCTGCATCGAACTGACCAGTCGCTTCAACCGTACCGGAGGGAAGTTCGAACAGGTAACCCGCTGCGCGGTAATGCACGATCACCTGGACATCGGCTTCACCGTCGGTAAAGCCGAGGCAGTGGTGATTGTCACCGTTGAGCCGCCAGCCACCGGTCTGATGCCAGGGGGCATGGGGATCGGTTGACTTTGCCGCTGACTGCTGCGCATCGGCGTCACGACTCAGCAGCAGATGGAGACACGCCAGAATCAATGTCTGGTCAGAAGCCGCGGTCGGCGCCGGGATCAACTCGGCGCGGTGTTTTTCAATAAATCCGGTGTCAAATTTTCCAGCGGCAAATTCGGGCTGACCGGCGACGGCAAGCAGAAACGTGACGTTGGTGGTCACGCCGACCACCTCGACCTGTTCCAGCGCGCGCCGCAACCGCTGCAGCGCGGTCGGGCGATCCATATCCCAGACGATCAGTTTGGCGATCATCGGATCATAGTGGATACTGACCTCATCCCCCTGACGAACCCCGGTATCGATGCGCAGGTGGTCATTTTCGGCCGGGAAACGCAGATGCCGGAGGCTGCCGATGGAGGGAAGAAACTCCCGCGTCGGATCCTCTGCGTAAATCCGTGCTTCAATGGCATGGCCGTGAATACTGAGATCCTCCTGCCGGCAAGGGAGGGGTTGTCCGGCGGCGACTTGCAGTTGCCAGGCGACCAGGTCCTGGCCGGTAATCAGTTCGGTGACCGGATGTTCGACCTGCAGGCGGGTGTTCATCTCCATGAAATAGAACGAGCCATCGGTGTCGAGCAGGAATTCGACGGTTCCGGCGCCGACGTAGTTGATCGCCCTGGCGGCGGTGAGCGCCGCAGTTCCCATCGCCTGCCGCAGTTCTTCGCTCAGGCCGGGGGCGGGAGCTTCTTCAAGCACCTTCTGGTGACGACGCTGCACTGAACAATCGCGTTCAAACAGGTGCAGGGCATTGCCTTGATTGTCAGCAAAAACCTGAATCTCAACGTGACGCGGCTGCTCCAGGTAGCATTCGAGCAGCAGCTGATCATTGCCGAAACTTGCCGCGGCCTCGCGGCGGGCTCCTTCGATCGCGGCATCCAGCGCGGCAGAGTCGCGGACCACGCGCATCCCCTTGCCACCACCCCCGGCGCTTGCTTTAACCAGCAGTGGGAAGCCGATCTCAGCCGCTGCCGCACGCAGGGTTTGCAACTGTTGGTCGTCGCCATGATAACCAGGAACCAGTGGTACCCCGGCCTGCTGCATGATCAGTTTGGCTGCGCTTTTCGAGCCCATGGCGCGGATCGCCGCAACTGGCGGACCGACGAAAATCAAGCCGGCGGCGGCACAGGCGGCGGCAAACTCAGCATTTTCGGCCAGGAACCCATAGCCGGGATGGATCGCTTCAGCACCAGACTCCTTGGCGACCTGCAGCAGACGATCAATCTGCAGGTAACTCTGCGCCGCGGGGGCCGGTCCGATATGCCAGGCCTCGTCGGCCAGGGCGACGTGGCGGGCATTGCGGTCGGCATCCGAATAGACGGCGATGCTGCGGATGCCCAGCTGTCGGGCACTACGGATAATGCGGCAAGCAATTTCACCACGGTTGGCGATCAGCAGAGAATCGAACATCAAGACTATCCTTTCACCCAGTCGGGGCGACGTTTTTGCAAAAAGGCACTGAGTCCCTCGCGACCTTCGTCGCTGGCCCGGGTCACAGAAATCCGTTCGGCAGTGTCGGCGATCAGTTCCGCAGTCAAGGGGCTCCGGGAGACATCGGCAACCAGCTGTTTGGCTGCTGCCATCGCCTGTGGTCCGTTCTGCAGCAGCCGCCGGGTAAGCCGATCCGCCGCCTCGACCAGCGCCTCGGCCGGAACGATTTCATGCACCAGGCCGAGCTGCAAGGCCTGCTCAGCGTCGAAACGTTCGGCGCTGATACAATAACGCCGGGCCGCCCGTGCGCCGATGGCAGCCACCACATAAGGGGAAATCACCGCCGGGATCAGGCCGAGTTTCACTTCGGAGAGGCAGAATTTTGCAGCGGGGGTCGCCAGAACAATGTCGCAGGCGGCAACCAGCCCGACCCCGCCGCCGAAGGCCGCGCCCTGCACCAGCGCGAGGGTCGGTTTCGGCAGTTCATTCAGG